>CAMPHE010000389.1 GCA_946885815.1 uncultured Arenimonas sp. | reverse complement strand
CTCGCCTCCCCGCCGGGTTCCCGTCATGCAGAAGCTGCTGGTCATCGCTTTCCTGATCCTGATCGTCTGGAACCTGGGCGCCGGCCTGTATTACATGATCGTCGACAAGGGGCGGAGCGACCGCACGGTGAAATCGCTGACGCGGCGCGTCGCGCTGTCGGTGGCGCTGATCCTCGTCGTGCTGGCCGGTTACTGGCTCGGGTGGATCAAGCCGAATTACTGAGGCCAACCGACCCCGCAGGAGCGGCTTCAGCCGCGACCACTGCGCCGGCCGCCGCCCGTCGCGGCTGAAGCCGCTCCTACGACAGGGTCGTGCGTGCGGTCAGAGGACGTAGACGAACAGGAACAGGCCGAGCCACACCACGTCGACGAAGTGCCAGTACCACGCGACGGCCTCGAACGCGAAGTGGTTGTCCTTCGTGAAGTGGCCGCGCAGGCAGCGCAGCCAGATGACCGACAGCATGATCGTGCCGAGCAGCACGTGCATGCCGTGGAAGCCGGTGAGCATGAAGAACGTCGAGCCGTAGATGCCCGAGCCCAGCGTCAGGTTCAGCTCGGTGTACGCGTGGATGTATTCCTCGGCCTGCAGCACCAGGAACAGCGCGCCCAGCACCACCGTCGCCCCCAGCCAGAACAGCAGCTTGCCGCGCTGCGCCGCGCGCAGCGCGTGGTGCGCGATCGTGATCGTGACGCCGGAGCTGAGCAGGATCAGCGTGTTGATCAACGGCAGGTCCCACGCCGGGATCGTCTGGAAATCGCCGCCGATCTCCGCCGGGCCGTTCGCCGGCCAGCCGGCGGAATAACCCGGATAGAGGAACTGGTTGGTGGACACGCCGTCGCCGAGGCCCGACAGGTGCGGCAGCACGAAGATGCGGATCATGAACAGCGCGCCGAAGAACGCGCCGAAGAACATCACCTCGGAGAAGATGAACCACAGCATCCCCATCCGGAACGACGTGTCGACCTGCGCGTTGTAGCGGCCGGCCAGCGATTCGCCGATCACGTCGCGGAACCACGCGAACAGCACCAGCAGCGTGGCGACCAGCCCGACCAGGAACACCGGCTGTCCCCACGCGTGGCCGTTGAACCAGTTGGCCACGCCGACCATCGTCGCGAACAGCGTGATCGAACCGATGAACGGCCACGGGCTGTGGTGCGGGACGAAGTAGACGTTCGCGTCGTGCTGGGTCTGTGCCATGGCGGTTTCCAGATGCTCTCGTGGGCGGTCAGGGCGCGGAGCGGGCGACGGCCGGGGTGCCGTGGGTCGCCAGTTTCGCGGTGGCCGCGTCGTTGCTGAAGAAAGTGTAGGACAGCGTGATCGTCGTGACGTAATCGGGCAGTGCCGGATCCACCACGAAGCGCACCGGCATCGCCCGTTCCTCACCGGCCTGCAGCAGCTGTTCGGTGAAGCAGAAACATTCGGTCTTGTTGAAGTACGTCGAGGCCACCGAGGGCGCCACCGACGGCGCGGCATTGCCGACGATCGCGTGGTCGGCCGTGTTGCGCGCGAGGTAGTTCGCCTCGTACATGCGGCCCGGGTGCACCTGCATCGTCAGCTGCTGCGGCGCGAAGGCCCACGGCAGCTTCGAGTTCACCGTGCCGTCGAACTCGATGGTGACGGTGCGGGCGACGTTCTCCTCGATGCCGGCCAGCTTCGCCTCGCCCGCCGCGACCTGCTCGAGCTTGATGCCGAACACCTTCTCGCAGGCGATGCGATACAGCGGCACCATCGAGAAGGCGAACACGAACGATCCCGCCGATACCAGCGCGATCGTCCGGAACGTCTTCTTCGACGAGTCGTTCATGGCGTCAGTGCGTGATGTCGCCGTGCGCCAGGTCGCCGTCGCGGATCACCGGCGGCGTCGTGAACGTGTGGTGCGGCGCCGGCGACGGCACCGTCCATTCCAGGCCCTTGGCGCCTTCCCAGACGCGCGCCGGCGCCTTCGGGCCGCCGCGCACGGTGGACCAGACGATGTACGCGAACATCAGCTGCGTCAGGCCGAAACCGAAGCCGCCGATCGACGACCACAGGTTGAAGTCGGCGAACGCGACGTTGTAGTCGGGCACGCGGCGCTGCATGCCGGCCAGGCCGAGGAAGTGCTGCGGGAAGAACAGCAGGTTGACGAAGATCGTCGACAGCCAGAAATGCCACTTGCCGAGCGTCTCGTTGTACATGTGGCCGCACCACTTCGGCAGCCAGTAGTACGTGGCGGCCATGATGCCGTACACCGCGCCGGTGACGAGCACGTAGTGGAAGTGCGCGACGACGAAATACGTGTCGTGGTACTGGAAGTCGGCCGGCACGATCGCCAGCATCAGCCCCGAGAAGCCGCCGATCGTGAACATCACGACGAAGCCGAGCGCGAACAGCATCGGCGTCTCGAACGTCAGCGAGCCGCGCCACATCGTCGTGATCCAGTTGAACACCTTCACGCCGGTCGGGATGGCGATCAGCATCGTCGCGTACATGAAGTACAGCTCGCCGCCGAGCGGCATGCCGAC
>CAMPHE010000388.1 GCA_946885815.1 uncultured Arenimonas sp. | reverse complement strand
ACCTCGACCTCGGGCCACGGTTCGCCGGCATCGACCGCATCGCCGCCGATCGCCGCCTGCAGCTGCATTTCCTCGCAGTGCTCGAACACGGTGCGCGCATCGCCGCCGGTGAGGCCGGGACTGACGATTCCCGACGACAGCGTCAGCGCGATCTCCAGCCCGTCCTCGCCGCGCGGCGGGTCGGCGGCGAGTTCCGCACGCAGTTTCGCGAGCATCCCTTCGATGCCCGCCGCCTGGGCGCCCGGCAGCGACAGCGCGAACCCGCCGAGGCCGATCCGCGCGGCGGTGTCTTCCTTGCGGATCCGCGCCTGCAGCATGCCGGCGACGCGCAGCAGCAGGCCCTCGGCGGCCTCGCGGCCGTAGCCCAGGAACAGCCGCCGGAAATCGTCCAGTTCGATCCGTACGACGCACATCGCCTGCAGATGGCGGCGCGCATACGCCAGGTCCTGCTGCAGCCGCTGCAGAAAACCGGCGCGGTTGGCCAGTCCGGTCAGCGCGTCGAGCGTCGTCTGCGCTTCCAGCTGCTGCGTCTTCTTCCGGTGCGAGACGTGCGCGCGGGCCCGCGCCAGCAGGTCGGTGGTCGTGAACGGCTTCGTGATGAAATCGGTCGCGCCGGCCTGCAGCGCCCGCATCCGGGCGTCCTCGTCGTTCTCGGCGCCGGTCATCACGATCACCGGCATCGTCTGCACGTCGGCGTCGCCGCTGCCGCGGACGCGCGCGAGCAGCTCGTAGCCGTCGCAGACCGGCATGTTGAGGTCGGTGAAGAGCACCTGGATCGTCGGGTCGGACTCCAGCTGGATCCACGCCTGCTGGCCGTCCTCGGCGAGCACGATGTCGAACTCGTCGCCGAGCATCTTCGTCGCCGCCTTGCGCATCAGCTTCGAATCGTCGACCACCAGCAGCCGGGCCCTGCTTTCGCCCTCGCCCATCCGCGTGCCCTCTTCGCCGTCGTGGCCGCCAGCCTAGCCCAAGCGGCGGGTCGCGCCCATCGCGCCGGTCACTGCTTGCGGGTCACCGCCCGGCGCAGGTTCCGGCGCGCCGCCGTGTCGAGGCGGGCGTGGAAAAAGTCGCCGAGGAAGATCCGCGGCGCCGCCAGCAGGCCCTTCAGGAAACGGCGGCGCTGCATAGCGAAGAGCCATCCCGGGACATGGCCGCGGTACTCGGCGGCGATGCCGCGGTCGTAGGCGTCGAACACGGCCGGTTCGGCACCGAGGATCGCCATGTCGCAGTCGAGGAAGTTGGCGGCGTCGGGGTCGTCCTGCAAGTCGTCCGGCCCGAGCCGTCCGTGGCGCGCCGTCAGCGCCACGAGCCACGCGACGCGGTCCGCATCGGCGCCCGACGGCCAGCGGCCGAGATGCTCGCGAGCCAGGAGCGCCGAACGCGCCTCGTTGTCGCGCCGCGCCGGCTCGTACACCGCGTCGTGATAGAGGATCGCGAGCCGCACCTCGTCCGGTTGCCGCCAGCCGGGACCGGCCGCGACGTCGTCGGCGCGCGCGAGCACGTCGCGTACGTGGCCGAAGTGGTGGTACGCGCGTGGCGGAAACGCGTACGAGGCTTCGGCGGCGGCGAGCTGACCGATGGGCAGCCGGGACAGGTCGGAGATCACGCCTCGGGCTCCGTACCGAGCGCGCGCCGATGCAGGAACTCGTAGCGACCGTGGCCGACGACGCTGTGCACCAGCACCAGTTCGCCCGCCGTCCAGCCGACCGGCGCGACGGCCTCGGCCGGCAGCAGCCGGCGGGAGCGCATCAGCGTGACATGCGGCTCGAACGGCGCGTCGCCGGCGATCGCCCGCGTGGCGAACAGCGAGTCCACCAGCGCGCGATGCAGCGCGCGCAGCGGACCGTTGTCGCAGCCGCGCAGCACCAGCGGATAGACCCCGCGGCGATTCTCGAAGCTCGCCAGCGTGTCGAACTCGACCGGCACGGGGTCCGACGCCACGCGATCGGCGGCCACCTTCGCCGCGCCGACCAGTTCCACGGGCAGCGTGTCGAACGTACCGAGGTAGGCGACGGTCGCGTGCAACCGCTCCGGTCGCACGCCACTGCCGTTCAGCCCGTGGCGCGTGCGTGCGTCCTCGCCGATGGCGGCCATCGCCGCGGCGGTCGCCGCGTCCGGATACAGCGCGAAGAACAGGCGGGCTGGCGCGTCGTCGCTCATCGGCTCGGGTTTTCAACGGGCATGGTCCGATCGTGCCACCGATGGCGCGGCGACGGCGAGACGTGCTGCACGGTCCCGTCACCGTACCGGTGATGAAGTCGTGCGGAACATCCATCCAAGGAGCCGGCCATGTCCCCGACCCGTCCCTCGTCGTCCGCCCGCAAGCGCGCCGGCAGCACCACGCCGCGCACGACCCGCAAGGCCCCCGCGAAGAAGGCCCCGGCGGTGAAAGGCCCGGCGAAGCGCGAACCGGGGCGCAAGCCGCCGTCAGAGAAGGTGGCCGCGAAGCGCACGAGCGCGAAGAAGGCCGCGGCGAAGAAGGCCGCGGCGAAGAAGGCAACAGCGAAAAAG
>CAMPHE010000387.1 GCA_946885815.1 uncultured Arenimonas sp. | reverse complement strand
CGAAGGTGCGCGCCCGGATAGCGAATCTCGGGATGAAGTGATCGTTGCCGATCGCGTCGAACGGAGTCTGTCCGCATACCGACAGGACCCCGCCGGTGATCGCGTGGCGCGCGCGACGGATGCGGCTTCCGGCAAACGGCAGGAAATCGTGCGGACGTGCCGTGGTGCGTGTGTCCCCTCTTGCCGAGATAAAAGGCTTCACCGAGGCAAGAGTGGACACACGCAGCGCGGTGCGGCCCGCCCGCGAAACTAAAGCAGGTCGCCACCCGCCGACAGCAGGGACTCCATGCGATCACCCATGCCACCGATCTCGAGGACGAGGCGATCGACCTCGGCGGCGGTGAGCGTGTCGTAGGGGCGGTTCTCGCACATCTGGAGATAAGGAACGGAGTCGAGATCGCCGATGGCGAGGTAGCCGACGCGCGACTGCCAGTTGAACTGCAGCATGCGGCGCGGATCGATGCCGGTCATCGGGGCGATGACGGTGCTCACGCGCAGGATCTCGCGGCCGTCCTCGCCGACCATCTCCGACAGGAAGATGCTCTGGTGCCGGCGGCCCTTGTCGAGCGAGAGCTGCACGCACACCAGGTACGGATCGCTCACCGTGACCTTGTACTTGCCCTGGAGATGGCTGCGGATCTGCTCGAAGTTCTGCATGACGCTCACGCGGTCGCGGGGGAGGGCTATCCTAGCCCGCCGATGCCGAAGATGCCCACCGCCGCCGCGCGTCCCGACGAGAACCGGCGGCGCATCCTCGCCGCCGTGAAGGCGATCGCGGCCGGGGAAGTCGCCGGTTACGGCGAGGTCGCGCGCCGTGCCGGCCTGCCGGGGCGGGCGCGGCTGGTCGCGCGGATCCTGTCGGCCGGTGACGAGCCGGGGCTGCCGTGGCACCGGGTGCTGCGTTCCGACGGGCGGATCGCGTTTCCGCCGGGCAGCGCCGGTTTCGACGAACAGGTGCAGCGGCTGCGGGCGGAAGGCGTGGTCGTGCAGGCCGGGCGCGTGCGCGGACTGCGGGCCGCGGCGACGCTGGACGAAGCGATGTGGGGCCCGGTGCCGGGAGCCTGAGCCGTCGCGCGCCGCTATGATGGCCGCTGGTTTTCCGCGGATTTCGCCATGCGCACCTCACCGACGACCCTCGGCCTGCTGATCGCCCTCGCCGTCGGCTTCTTCCTGCAGCAGGTCGCCGGCCTCGAGGCGATGCGGATGCTGATGCTGTGGCCGTTCGGCGAATTCAGTTTCCGCGCCGCCGACGGTGGCGTGATCAGCGCCGGTTTCATGCCATGGCAGCTGGTGACGTATTCGTTCCTGCATGCCGACCTCGGGCATCTGCTGTTCAACGCGCTCGGCGTCTGGACGTTCGGCGCGTCGCTCGAGGAATACTGGGGCCGCAAGCGGTTCCTGACGTTCTGGTTCCTGTGCGTGATCGGCGCCGCCGTGGTGCAGCTGGCGCTGGCTTCGAGCGGGCTGTCCGGGCAGGGCGGCGGGCCGACGCTCGGTGCGTCGGGCGGCGTGTACGGGCTGCTGATCGCGTTCGCGATGATGTTCCCGCATCGGGAGATGATGCTGCTGATCCCGCCGATCCCGATGAAGGCGCGCACGCTGGCGATCGTGTTCGGCGTGATCGCGCTGCTGTTCGGGCTGTCGTCGACGCGCGACGGCGTCGCGCACTTCGCGCACCTGGGCGGCATGCTCGCCGGCTGGCTCGTGATCCGCTACTGGCAGCGCCGGCCGCCGTTCGGCGGCGGGCGGCCGAAGAAGCCCCGCCTGCGCTCGGTGAACTAGCGCCGCAGCGACAGGAAGTCGGTACTGACGACCAGCCGCAGGCTGTCGACGCGCGGCCGCGCGGCCGGCAACGCCGCCAGCACCGCCTCGCGTTCGGCGGCCAGTGCCGCGAGTTCTTCCGGGTGGACCGACGGGTTCACGCGGGCGAGGGCGGCCAGTCGCGCGAGTTCGGCGGACAGCGTCGCGTCGGCGGCGGCGATCGCCGCGTCGATGCGTTCCTTCGCCGCGTCGGTCGCCGCTTCGCGCGCGCGCTCGAGCATCGGCGGCACCAGCGCCGCGAGCACCTTGCGCTGCGGCCCGAGGTCGATCAGGCGGTCGCCGGCGCGCAGCCGCGCGCGTTCGCCGGGGACGAAGCCCGGGCGCACCTGCAGCTTCGTGTCGACCGCGACCGACAGCGGCGCCGCCGGCAGCCAGCGCGGGATGTCGAGATCCGGCGGGGCGACGCATTCGAGCACGTTCACCGCTTCCAGCACGACGGTGCGCGGCGGCAGCGAGTCGTCGACCAGCACCGCGGCGCCGCCGTATTCCCCGGACAGCAGCAGGTCGGCGGCCGAGCGCAGCAGCGGGTGGTCGCCGCGAAGGTAGAGCAGTTCGTCGCGCGCCAGCGCCGTGGCTCGGTCGAGCGTGGCCTCGCGCGCGCCGGCCTTCAGTTCCTCGAAACCGTCGACGGTGACGTATTCCGGGTCGAGCAGCCACAGGTTCGGGCCCAGCGCCTCGTGGTGCACGCCGAAGGCTTCCAGCAGGCG
>CAMPHE010000386.1 GCA_946885815.1 uncultured Arenimonas sp. | reverse complement strand
TCTCGTCGGTGATGTGCGGGATCACCTGCACGGTGCCGCCGAGGTAGTCGCCGCGACGTTCCTTGCGGATCACGTTCTCGTAGATCCGGCCGGTGGTGACCGAGTTCTTGCGGCTCAGCCGGACGCGCAGGAAGCGCTCGTAGTGGCCGAGGTCGAGGTCGGTTTCGGCCCCGTCGTCGGTGACGTACACCTCGCCGTGCTGGAACGGGCTCATCGTGCCCGGGTCGACGTTGATGTACGGATCGAGCTTCATCATCGTCACCCGCAGGCCGCGGGCTTCGAGGATGGCGGCCAGCGACGCGGCCGCGATGCCCTTGCCGAGCGAGGACACCACGCCACCGGTAACGAAGATAAGACGGGTCATGGCAGGTCGGCCGCTGGAAAACCGCATTCTACCGGCTCGGCGCCGCCGCGGCTAACCGGCCGGGAAGCGTGAAAACGGAAGGCCCCGGGGTTTCCGGGGCCTTCCGGGCGCGTTCCGGGCCGGATCAGGCGCCGGTGTCGCCGTCCCTGGTGCCGTCGTCGTCATCGTCGGCGTCGAGCTCCTCGTCGTCCGACAGGCCGTCGCCGTCGTCGTCCGTATCGAGGTAGTCGTTGCTGCCGTCGCCGTCGGTGTCCATCGAACGCAGGTCGTTGCGCTCCTGTGCCGCGTCGCCGCGCTCGACCCCTCCGTCGCGATCCTCGTCGCGGGCGGCTTCGGACGTTTCCTGGCCGAACGTGTTGGCCGCCTGGTCGTCCCATTCGTCGGTTTCGCCGTCGCCGTCGTCGTCGCCGTCGTCGTCGTCGGGAATGCCGTCGCCGTCCTGGTCCTCGACCGGGTCCATCGGCTCTTCGATCGGGTCCATCGGGTCGTCGGCCGGCTGCCCGGTCGGTGCGTCGGCAGCGGCCGGCGGGGTCGTCGGCCTGTCGCCGTGGGCGAACGCCAGCGAGCTCGCCGCCAGCAGTGCGGTCGCGAGAATCGTCTTCTTCATGTTCATCGGTTGCCTCCGGATGATCGTGTGGAGTTGCGAATGGCCTGCCCCTCCAGGCGCACCGAGGATGCCGACGCGGAAATGAACCCGATCCCGCCGGTCCGCGCCTACGGAAAACATTTCCCGCGCGTTTTCACGCCACCCCGACGGCCTGTGCCGGCGGCACTCCGGGTATCCTTGGCACCCCCGGAAAGCACATCGAACGAACGCATGAACAACCGCTACATCGCCGCCGACATCGAGGTTCTTTCCGGGCTGGATCCGGTCAAGCGCCGCCCCGGCATGTACACCGACACGACGCGCCCGAACCATCTCGCGCAGGAGGTGATCGACAACTCGGTCGACGAGGCGCTGGCGGGCCATGCGAAGACCGTCGAGGTGATCGTGCATGCCGACGGCAGCGTCGAGGTGTCCGACGACGGTCGCGGCATGCCGGTGGACGTGCATCCGGAAGAGAAGATCCCCGGCGTCGAGCTGATCCTCACGCGGCTGCACGCCGGCGGCAAGTTCAGCGGCCGCAACTACACCTTCTCCGGCGGCCTGCACGGCGTCGGCGTCAGCGTGGTCAACGCGCTGTCGAAGAAGCTCGAGGTGGTCATCAAGCGCGACGGCACCGAGCACCGGATGGAGTTCCGCGACGGCGACCGCTCGTCGTCGCTGGAGGCCATCGGCACCGTCGGCAAGCGCAATACCGGCACGCGGCTGCGCTTCTGGCCCGACCCGAAGTATTTCGACACCGCGAAGATCGCGGTCCGACCGCTGCGCCACCTGCTGCGCGCGAAGGCGGTGCTCTGCCCCGGCCTGACGGTGCGCCTGCTCGACGCCGCCACGGGCGACAAGGACGAGTGGTATTTCCAGGACGGCCTGCGCGACTACCTGCGTGGCGAACTCGCCGGCCGCGAACTGCTGCCGGCCGATCTGTTCGTCGGCCAGCTCGCGAAGGACACGGAGATCGCCGACTGGGCCGTCGCGTGGGTGCCGGAAGGCGACCTGGTGCAGGAGAGCTACGTCAACCTCATCCCCACCGCGCAGGGCGGCACCCACGTGAACGGGTTGCGCTCGGGCTTCACCGACGCGCTGCGCGAGTTCTGCGATTTCCGCAACCTGCTGCCGCGCGGGGTGAAGCTCGCGCCCGAGGACGTCTGGGACCGCGTCAGCTACGTGCTGAGCCTGAAGATGACCGACCCGCAATTCAGCGGACAGACGAAGGAACGCCTCAGCTCGCGGCAGGCGGCGGCGTTCGTCGAGGGCGCGGCGCACGACGCGTTCTCGCTGTGGCTCAACCAGCACGTCGACACCGGCCTGCAGATCGCCCAGCTGGCGATCGATCGCGCGTCGGCTCGGCTGAAGACCGAAAAGCAGGTGACGCGCAAGAAGGTGACGCAGGGCCCGGCGCTGCCCGGCAAGCTCGCCGACTGCATCAGCCAGGACCTCGGCCGCACCGAGCTGTTCCTCGTCGAGGGGGATTCGGCCGGCGGCAGCGCGCGGCAGGCGCGCGACAAGGAGTTCCAGGCGATCCTGCCGCTGCGCGGCAAGATCCTGAACACGTGGGAAGTCGATT
>CAMPHE010000385.1 GCA_946885815.1 uncultured Arenimonas sp. | reverse complement strand
TTCCAGGCGATCCTGCCGCTGCGCGGCAAGATCCTGAACACGTGGGAAGTCGATTCCGGCGGCGTGCTGGCGTCGACCGAGGTGCACGACCTCGCGGTCGCGATCGGCTGCGACCCGGGCACCGAGAACATCGACGGGCTGCGCTACGGCAAGGTCGTGATCCTGGCCGACGCCGACAGCGACGGCCTGCACATCGCCACGCTGCTGAGCGCGCTGTTCCTGAAGCATTTCCCCGCGCTGGTGCGCGCCGGCCACGTATTCGTGGCGATGCCGCCCCTGTTCCGCGTCGACGTCGGCAAGCAGGTGTTCTACGCGCTCGACGAGGAAGAGAAGCGGCTGCTGCTCGATCGCGTCGAGCGGGAGAAGATCCGCGGCGCGGTGAGCGTCACCCGCTTCAAGGGTCTCGGCGAGATGAACCCGGTGCAGCTGCGCGAATCGACGATCCATCCCGACACGCGCCGGCTGGTGCAGCTGACGGTGGACGACATCGACGCCACGCGCGGCCTGATGGACCTGCTGCTGGCGAAAAAACGCGCCGGCGATCGCAAGGCGTGGCTGGAGCAGAAGGGCGACCTGGCCTCGCTCGAGGTGTGACGGCGATCGCAGGAATGTGACGCCGCGGGTCACGGCACGCCGGTCGCCAGCGGTGTGAAAGGCGGTGCGGGGATCGCGCCGAAAACGGTTTATCGCCGGTGCACGGGTCCGCTCGCGTGATTCGGCAGGCGCGTGGCACGCGACTTGCTTCGGCCGTATCCGACATGTCGCCTTCCTCTCCGCATTCCACCCGCCACCCGTCATGGACCTGACCCGGCGCACCCTCGTCGGGATGCTCGCCGCGCTGGCGGCCGCGACCGCGCTGGCCGTCGGACTGCAGGCCCACGAAGGCCTCGACGGCAACCGCAGCCTCTATCGCTATACCGTGCTGCGCAGCGGCGCGTCGCCGGCGTGCGAATACCGCTATGTCGAGCTCGGGTCGGCCGGCCGCACGCTGTCGCTGGACGCGTCGCCCGGCAAAGAGCCGGACGACGGCGGCGCGGTGCTGGCGCTGGAGCGGCCTTTCGAGCTGTACCAGAAGCGCTACCCCGCCCTGGTCGTTTCCGCGAACGGCTACCTCGCCGCGGCCGACGCCCTCGACGAGGACGACGGCGGCGATTTCAGCAACGACTGTCCCCTGCGGCGCGATGCCGGCGAACCGGGATCGCGCGTCGAGCGCATCTACGTCTATCACGACGACCTCCGCCCGCGCCGCGACGGCGGCGGCCAGGTGCGCCACGCGTATTTCCCGACCTGCCCGCGCGACGGCGGCGGCCCGCAACCCGAAGGGTGCACGGTGGTCGAGTGGAACGGCTTCGAGCGTTCGGGGCCGCTGCTGAGCACGCAACCGCTGCGTGCGCAGGCGGTGCTCTACCACGACACGCTGCAGGTGGCGATGCAGTACGCGTCGCTCGACGACAGCCGTGCCGCTTCGGCGACGATCGGGCTGCAGGGCTTCGGCGGACGTTCGGCGAGCGCCGCCGGGTGCGACGCGGTGGACACGGTACGTGCGCGGCAGGCGGTGTGTTTCTTCGATCCGCGGCATCCACCGCGCGCGCGACGCTGAACCGCGATCCCCGGCGTCAGCCGATCGCCGCGCGCAGCAGCGCGGCCAGGGTCGGCTGCAGCCTCGCCGCCCGCGCGTCGTCCCACGTGCGGGTCGCTTCGTCCATGTAGGCGTCCTGCGCGATCTCGAGCTGGACCGCATCGACGCCATCCGCGGGCGCGCCGTAGTGCCGCGTGATGTAGCCGCCCTTGAAGCGCCCGTTCGCGACCCAGTCGTGGCCCGCCTGCGCGCGAAGCACGACCTCCAGCCGCGCCTGCAGCGCCGGGGAGCAGCTGGCGCCGCCGGCGGTGCCGAGGTTGAGCCGCGGCAGCCGGCCATCGAACAGGAACGGCACCACGCTCCGGATCGAATGCCCTTCCCAGAGCACGACGCGACCGTGCGCGGCGCGCAGCCGGTCGAGTTCGGCACGCAGCGCGTCGTGGTACGGCTGCCAGTACGTGCGCACGCGCCCGCGCACCTCGTCCTCGTCCGGCGCGGCGCCGTCGGCGTAGACGGGCCCGCCATCGAAGCGTGTCGCCGGGCACAGGCCGGTCGTGTTCTGCCCCGGATAGAGCGAGGTGTCGTCCGGCGGCCGGTTCAGGTCGACCACGTAGCGCGAATGCGACGGCACCAGCACCGACGCGCCGAGGTCGCGTGCGAACGCGTACAGCCGGCTCACGAACCAGTCGGTGTCGGGGACCGCGCGCGCCTCCGGCGTCAGTCGCGCCGCGATCGCCGCGGGAACGTGCGTGCCGTCGTGCGGCAGGCTCACCAGCAGCGGCGCATCGCCGCGATGCAACTCGAAGATGTCCATGCGTCTCCTAGGTCGCGAACCGGGCCGGGGAATACGGCGCGGGGTCGATCGGTGGCGCGCGTCCCTGCATCATGTCGGCGATCAGCCGTCCGGTCCCGGCGCTCATGCCGACCCCCATCATCCCGTGCCCGGCCGCGAGCCACAGATTGTTGTA
>CAMPHE010000384.1 GCA_946885815.1 uncultured Arenimonas sp. | reverse complement strand
GGCGAGCGGCGCGGCGGTGCCGGGGCGCGTCGGCGGCGGCGTGATGCCCGACCTGAAGGACAGCGGCGACATCCACATCACCGGCCGGCCGGAATGGCGCGAGGCCGAGAACGCGCTGAACCATGCGGTGTTCGCCGGCCTGCTGAAATACCTGCGCACGTACCGCTTCGCGCTGATCGCGCCGCTGATGCTGCAGACCAAAGCGCCCGACGGCACGCTGCGGCGCATCGCCGCCGACGACTTCGACGCGATGAGCGACGACACGCTCGCCGGGCTGGTGCGCGCGGTGCTGCGGCCCGGCGCGATCAACCTGCAGCGCTACACCGGCGGGCAGGGCGGCTACCCGTACTGGCACTGCGAGCTGTACCCGAAGGACGCCAGCGCCGAGACGCTGCACCGCCATGTGCTCTGGACGATCTACCTCAACGACGGCTTCGCCGCCGGCGAGACCGAATTCCTGTACCAGCAGCGCAGGATCGTGCCGAAGGCCGGCTCGCTGCTGATCGCGCCGGCGGCCTTCACGCACACGCACCGCGGCAACCGTCCGGTCGGCGGCGACAAGTACATCGCCACGAGCTGGATCCTGTTCCAGCGGGCCGAGCAGATCTTCGGCCCGCAGAAGTAACCCTGTGGGAGGGCCTTCAGAAGGCGCGCCTACAGGGCGGTGGCGGCGCGGGCCAGGCGCTCCACCGCCGCCCAGTCGCCGGCAGCCAGCGCGTCCCTGGGCGTCAGCCACGAGCCGCCGACGCACAGCACGTTCGACAGCGCGAGGAACTCGCCCGCCGTGGACGCGGCGATGCCGCCGGTCGGGCAGAAGCGCACGTGCGGAAACGGGCCCGCGAAGGCCTGCAGCATCGCCACGCCGCCCGCCGGGACCGCCGGGAAGAACTTGAAGGTGTCCAGCCCGGCATCGAGCCCGGCCATCACTTCCGACGCGGTCTGCACGCCCGGCAGCAGCGGCACGCCGTGGCCGGCCGCGGCCGCCAGCAGCTCCGGCGTCGCGCCCGGCGACACGACGAATTTCGCGCCGGCGCAGACGGCCTCGCGGAAGTGCCCGCGCCGCAGCACGGTGCCCGCGCCGATCACCGCGTCGGGCAACGCCTTCACCATCGCCGCCAGCGCGTCGATCGCGACCGGCGTGCGCAGCGTCACCTCGATCACCGTCAGGCCGCCGCGCACCAGCGCCTCGCCGACGCGCACGGCTTCGTCGACGCTCGCCGGGCCGTAGACGGGGATGACCGGGGCGCGCCGGAGCAGCGCGCGGATCGGGCTTTCGTTCTTCACGGAGTCGGCCATGGGGCGATGATGCCTCGCGGTTCAGCCGCTGTCTCGGGATCCGCGACGCGGCACCGATAAACTCGCCGTCATGGACGACGCCCGCAAACCCACCGCGCCGATCAAGGGCCGCGGTGCCGCGTCGCGCGTCGCCGGCCGGTTCGAGCAGACCGTCGCCGTCGGCGAGGACGACGGCTGGGGCTCGGTGTACGAAGACCTCGGCGACGACGCGCCGCGACCCCGCACCACGGTGACGGAGGAACGCGCGCGCACGATCGTCAGCCACAACCAGTCGCCCGACGTCGGGTTCTCGCAGTCGATCAATCCGTACCGCGGCTGCGAACACGGCTGCGTGTACTGCTTCGCGCGGCCGAGCCACGCGTTCCTGGAGCTCTCGCCGGGCCTCGACTTCGAGACGAAGCTGTTCGCCAAGACCAACGCGGTCGAACGCCTGCGTGCGGAACTGGCGAAGCCGGGCCACGTGCCGTCACCGATCGCGCTGGGCATCAACACCGACGGCTGGCAGCCGATCGAGCGCGACTATCGGCTGACGCGCGAGCTGCTGCAGGTGCTGTCGGACACGAACCATCCGGTGCACATCGTCACCAAGAGCGCGCTGGTCGTGCGCGACCTCGACCTGCTGGCCGACATGGCGCGGCGCCGTCTGGTCGAGGTGCACCTGTCGGTCACGTCGCTCGACAACCGGCTGTCGGCGAAGCTGGAACCGCGCGCGGCGGCGCCGCATGCGCGGCTGAAGACGATCCGCGCGCTCGCCGACGCGGGGGTGCCCACCGGCGTGCTGGTCGCGCCGGTGATTCCGATGATCACCGACATGGACCTGGAACGGATCCTCGAGGCCTGCCGCGACGCCGGCGCGCGCTCGGCCGGTTACGTGCTGCTGCGGCTGCCGCACGAACTGAAGGACATCTGGCGCGAATGGCTGCAGCTGCATTTTCCGGAGCGCGCGGCGCACGTGATGAGCCTCGTCAACCAGATGCGCGGCGGCAAGGATTACGAGAGCGGGTTCGGCACGCGGATGCGCGGCACGGGGCCGTTCGCGCAGCTGGTCGAGCAGCGCTTCCGCAAGGCGTATGCCCGCTCGGGTTTCGGCCGGCTGCCGCCGCTCGACACCACGTCTTTCGTTCCGCCGCGCGCGGATTCGCCGCAGGGGTCGCTGTTCTAGCGACGATGTCTGCCATCATCGGCCGGTGTCCCACCGCGGATGACGGCGATGCCGATCGATGCCTGGTGGCCCCAGGTCGCCCCGTGGGTGGCCGCG
>CAMPHE010000383.1 GCA_946885815.1 uncultured Arenimonas sp. | reverse complement strand
CTCGAGGACGCCGCGAACCGCCTCGAGGCGCGGATGCCGGAGTTCATGGCGCTGTGCGTGAAGGAAGCCGGCAAGTCGCTGTCGTCGTCGGTCGCCGAAGTGCGCGAGGCCGTCGACTTCCTGCGCTACTACGCGATGAAGGCGCGCGAGCAGTTCGGCGCGCCGGTTCCGTTGCCCGGCCCGACCGGCGAATCCAACGCGCTGTCGCTGCACGGCCGCGGCGTGTTCGTCTGCATCAGCCCGTGGAACTTCCCGCTCGCGATCTACCTCGGCCAGGTCGCCGCGGCGCTCGCGTCGGGCAACGCGGTGATCGCCAAGCCCGCCGAGCAGACCACACTCACGGCGTTCGTCGCGACGCAGCTGCTGCACGAGGCCGGCGTGCCGAAGGACGTGCTGCAGTTCCTGCCCGGCGACGGCGCCACCGTCGGCGCCGCGCTGACGCGCGACCTGCGCGTCGACGGCGTCTGCTTCACCGGCTCCACCGAAACGGCGTGGGCGATCAACCGCGCGCTCGCGGCGCGCAACGGCCCGATCGCCGCGCTGATCGCCGAGACCGGCGGCCAGAACGCCCTGATCGCCGATTCGTCGGCGCTGCCCGAGCAGCTGGTGAAGGACGCGATGGCGTCGGCGTTCGATTCCGCCGGCCAGCGCTGCTCCGCCGCGCGCGTACTGTTCGTGCAGGCCGACATCGCCGACAAGGTGATCCACATGCTCGCCGGCGCGATGGACGAACTGGTCGTCGGCGACCCGGGCCTGCTGAGCACCGACGTCGGCCCGGTGATCGACGAGGACGCGCGCGAGGTGCTCGCCGCGCACGCGGAGAAGATGGATCGCGAAGCGAAGGCCATCAAGACCGTCGCGTTGCCGGAAGCCACGCGGCACGGCAGCTTCTTCGCGCCGCGCGCGTACGAACTGCAGTCGCTGTCCCAGCTCGAGCGCGAAGTGTTCGGCCCGGTGCTGCACGTGATCCGCTGGAACGCCGGCGACCTCGACGCCGTGCTCGACGCGATCAACGCCACCGGCTACGGCCTGACGCTGGGCGTGCATTCGCGCATCGACAGCACCGTCGAGAAGATCGCGCGCAAGGTGAAAGTGGGCAACTGCTACATCAACCGCAACCAGATCGGCGCGGTCGTCGGCGTGCAGCCGTTCGGCGGCGAGGGGCTGTCGGGCACCGGCCCGAAGGCCGGCGGGCCGCACTACCTCCTGCGGTTCGCGACGGAGCGGACGATGACGGTGAACACGACGGCGGCGGGCGGGAATGCGTCGTTGTTGACGCTGGACGATTGAGGCGGGGCCGGAAACCTTGGGCAAGCCACAAGATCTCGACGCGGATCACGCGGATCAACGCGGATAAAGCCAGCGTTGCTCCTTGAAGAGCTCTTATCCGCGTGATCCGCGTGATCCGCGTCGAGGCGTCGCCTTTCTGCCTCGTGCCGCAGACTCACTCCGCATCCCGCGTCGCCTCCTCCAGCATCACCCACCGGTCGTCCCGGAACTCGAGTTTCGCCGTGCCCGCGCGGGGTGAGCCGAACTCGACCGCGGTGAATTCGAGCCACGCGGTGTTTCCGTCCTGCCGGCCGCCGGTGACGACGACGTCCGTCGGCGCCATCGCCTTCATCATCGCCAGCTGCGCGGCGAAGTCCGGCGTGTCGCGCGCCGCCTGCATTTCAGCGGCGCGGTCGGGCGGCAGCAGGTCGGCGAGCGCGTCGAGGTCGCCGGCGCGCAGGGCCTGGTTCAGCGCGAGATAGGCCTGGCCGGGCGCGCCGCCGCCGGGCGGCAGCGGCGTGCCGGGCGGTGGCGGCGCGTCCTTCGGGTCGCCGAGGCGCGGCACGTCGAACGTGACGTCGCAGGCGAAACCGTCGTCCTCGTCGGTGTAGCGATACCGGCCGGCGACGGGGCCGGTGCCGGTCGCCGACGGCGCCGGTTCGACGGTGCCGAGGCCGTCGCCGCCGCGGCTGATGCTCGTGCCGGGCGAGAACCATGCGGCGAGCTGCGTCACTTCGCCGTCCTCGATCGTGAGCACGAGCTTGCCGCTGTCGTCGCCGTCGTCGTCGAACGCCTGGTCGCTCAGGGCGTCGTCGCGATCGGTGGCGCGGGCGAGCGCGCCGTGGTCGAACGCGAACGAACCCAGGCCGATCGCCAGCGGCACCGGCACCGGATCGGGTTCGCCGTCCCCGTCCCAGTCGGCGGGCTCGAAATCCTCGTCGGGCGGCACGATCCATGCGGCGCCGTCCTCGAGCGCGAGCCGGTGGCCGTCGTAGGTGCAGCTGCCCTGCACCGTCGCCGCCGCCGGCGCGGCCAGCGCCAGCCCGATCGCCAGTCCCGCCGCCGTGCGCGTGATCGTGTCCATGAGGTCCTCCGCGGTCGTGTCCCGGTAGAACGCCGCGGCCGGTCGATCCGGGCCGCACGCGGCGCGGAGGCGGCGGATTTCGCCGCGGCCGGCGTTTTCGGGCAGGCTTAGGGCCCCTCTTCGCCGGCGCCTGCATGTATCTCGAGCACTACGGTCTTCGCGAACCGCCGTTCTCGATCACGCCCGACCCGCGCTTCGTGTTC
>CAMPHE010000382.1 GCA_946885815.1 uncultured Arenimonas sp. | reverse complement strand
CCGCGCGTGATCGTCCGCTTCTGGATCATCTCGGTGATGCTCGTGCTCGTCGGCCTCGCCACGTTGAAGGTGCGCTGATGGCCGCCTCCGAACGAAACGGGCAGGCGACGCGGCTCGACGCGATCGGCGGCCGCTTCGATCCGGTGCTGCTGGTGCTGGCGCTGGTGATGGCCGCGCTCGGCGTGGTGATGGTCGCCTCGAGTTCGTTCGCGATCGCCGAGGGGCTCGGTGTCGGCCCGTTCCATTTCGTGATCCGGCACGTCGTGTTCCTCGTGGTCGGCGCCGGACTCGCGTGGGGGCTGATGGGCATCGAGCTCAAGACGGTCGAGAAACACAGCCAATGGCTGCTGCTGGGCTGCTTCGTGATGCTGCTGGCGGTGTTCCTGCCGGGCATCGGCCATACGGTCAACGGCGCGCGGCGCTGGATCAACCTCGGCGTCTCGAACTTCCAGGCGGTCGAGGCGGTGAAGCTGCTGCTGATCATCTGGCTCGCCAGCTACCTCGTTCGCTACCGCGACGAGATCGGCAACCGCTGGAATGCCCTGCTCAAGCCGCTCGGCATGGCCGGCGCGATCGTCGCGTGCCTGCTGCTGCAGCCCGATTTCGGCTCGGCCGCCCTGATCATCGCGATCACCGGCGGCATGGTCTGGCTCGGCGGCGCGCGCATCGCCCATCTCGCGGTGATGGCGGCGGTGGCGCTGCCGATGCTCGCGGCAATCGCGGTCGCCGCGCCGTATCGGGTCGCGCGACTGAAGTCTTTCCTGGATCCGTGGGCCGATCCGTTCAACGACGGCTTCCAGCTGACGCAGGCGCTGATCGCGATCGGCCGCGGCGAGTGGCTGGGCGTCGGCCTCGGCGGCAGCGTGCAGAAGCTGTACTACCTGCCGGAGGCGCACACCGACTTCATCTTCTCGGTCACCGCCGAGGAGCTGGGCTTCTTCGGTTCGTGCCTCGTGATCGGACTGTTCGCGGCCTTCGCGTGGCGCACGTTCACGATCGGCCTGCGGGCGATCGAGATGCGCCGCCACTTCGCCGGCTACGCCGCGTTCGGCGTCGGGTTCTGGATCGCGCTGCAGTCGACGGTGTCGATCGGCGTGAACCTGGGGCTGCTGCCGACGAAGGGACTGACCCTGCCGCTGATCTCGTCGGGCGGTTCCAGCGTGCTGATGACGTGCGTGGCGATCGGGCTGCTGCTCCGCGTCAGCTATGAACTCGACCGCGCCGAGCGGCAGGTCGCGCGCGTGCGCGAAGGGGCGCCCGGCGCCGACGCGCAGGATTTCGCCGACGTGCCGGCGGCCGCCGCGCCGGCCGTCGAGGCGGTGGCGACACCCGGTCGCGGCCCGCGCCGCATCGAGCCTCGCTTCGGAGCCGTCGCATGAACGCGATCGCGCACGGGCCCGTGCTGATCCTCGCCGGCGGCACCGGCGGCCACATCTTCCCCGGCCTCGCGGTCGCGCAGGCGCTGCGCGCGCGCGACGTGCCGGTCGCGTGGCTCGGCGCGAACGGCGGCATGGAGACGAAGCTGGTGCCACCGAGTGGCGTGCCGCTGGAGACGATCGCCGTCGCCGGGCTGCGCGGCAAGGGCGCGCTGGCGCTGGCGACCGCGCCGTTCCGCGTGCTGCGCGCGCTGTGGCAGGCGGTCGCGGTGCTGCGCCGCCTGCGTCCGCGCGCGGTGCTGAGCTTCGGCGGTTATGCGGCGGGGCCCGGCGGGCTCGCGGCCTACCTGCTGCGCCGGCCGCTGCTGGTGCACGAACAGAACCGCGCGCCGGGCCTGACCAACCGCGTGCTCGCGCGTCTCGCCGCGCGCGTGCTCTGCGGGTTCCCGGATACGTTCCCCGGCCGCGCCGCCGAAACCGTCGGCAACCCGGTACGCCCGGAAATCGCCGCGGTGCCGCCGCCGACGCAGCGGCTGGCGACCGCGCATTCCCCGGTGCGGATGCTCGTGCTCGGTGGCAGCCAGGGTGCGCAGGCGCTGAACGCGACGCTGCCCGCCGTGCTCGCGCGCCTGCCGCGTGATGCGCGACCGGCCGTGCGTCACCAGTGCGGCGCCCGACATGCCGACGCGGCCCGTCGGGCGTACGACGACGTCGGCGTCGACGCGGCCGTCGAACCCTTCATCGCCGACATGGCGGCCGCGTACGCGTGGGCCGATGTCGTGGTCTGTCGCGCCGGCGCGCTGACGCTGGCCGAGGTGTGCGCGGTCGGCGTGCCGTCGGTGCTGGTGCCGTTCCCGGCGGCCGTGGACGACCACCAGACCCGCAACGCCGATTTCCTCGTCGAACGCGGCGCGGCGAAGCGGGTATCCGAAGGCGCGGACTTCGCCGACCGCCTGCAGGCGGCGCTGCAGCCGCTGCTCGGCGACGCCGCGACCCGCCGCGCGATGGCCGATGCGGCGCGCGCGGCGGCGATGCCGGACGCGGCGCGCCGCGTCGCCGAGATCGTGATGCAGGAGGCCCGGGCATGATGCGGCGTCGGCTCCAGGACAGCGGCGACCTCGCCCGCGCGTTCCCGCGCGTGCACTTCATCGGCATCGGCGGCGTCGGCATGAGCGGCATCGCCGA
>CAMPHE010000381.1 GCA_946885815.1 uncultured Arenimonas sp. | reverse complement strand
CCCGGAGAACACGCCGGGGCTGCGCGGCATCTGGATCCACGACCTGCACGTCGACACCGACAACCGCCTGTGGATCGCCACCTACCGCGGCGTGTCGGTGCGCGACGCGGACGGCTTCCGCGCGCTGACGCTCGCCGGCAGCGATCCCGATCGCCTGCTCGACACCCGCGACCTGCAGGCGATGCCCTCCGGCGAACTGCTGGTGGCCGCGCCGGACGGCGTCTATCGCGTCGCCGGCGATCGCCTCGAACTCGCCTGGCCGCTGTCGCGGCCCGCGTCGACGCTGATGGCGCGCGGCGACGAGCTGTGGGTCGGCAGCCGCGGCCGCGTCTACCGGATGGCCGGCGCGCAGGTGCAGATGCTGCCGCTGCCCGACGGCGAGGACGCGACCACCGTGATGCACCTGCTGGAGGCGCACGGCCGCCTCTGGGCCGGCACCAGCGCCGGCCTGTTCTGGCGCGACGGCGACCGGTGGGTGCGGTACGAAGGCGGCGAGCCGCTGGCCGAGTCGCCGATCGAGGCGATGCACGTCGACCGCGACGGCAACCTCTGGGTCGGGCTGATCGAAGACCTGGTGCGGCTGCGCGACACGCGCGTGCAGGAGATCGTCGCCGGCGACCCGGCCGGCGAGGCGGTGCGCGCGATCTTCGAGGACCGGGAAGGCAATCTGTGGTTCGGCAGCCAGTGGCAGGGACTGTCCCGGCTCTGGAACGGCTGGACGCGGCGCTACGGCCCGCACGAAGGGCTGACCGACCCCATCCTGTGGTCGGTCGCGAAGGATCCCGACGGCGCGCGAATCTGGGTCGGCACCAACGACGGGCTGGACGTGTTCGAGGACGGGCGCTTCCGCCGCGTCGTCGACGGCGACGACCTGCCCCATCCCAACGCCTACACGCTGCTGCCCGAGGCCGACCGGCTGTGGATCGGCACCCGCCGCGGCGTCGCGACCTGGGACGGCACGACGCTGCGCACGCCGCCGGAACTGACGCCGCTGGCCAGCGCGCAGATCAACGGCATCCTGCGCGACAGCCGCGGCGCGCTGTGGTTCGCGACGACGCAGGGCCTGTACCGGCTCGCGCAGGGGCAGCTCTACCAGTTCGGCGCGGCCGCCGGCCTGCGCGATCCGCGCACGCGCGTGCTTTACGAGACGCGCGACGGGCGGCTGCTGCTCGGCACGCAGTCGGGGCTGTACGAGATCGCCGGCAACCGGCTGGTCGCGCTGGGGCTCGAGACCGGGCTGCGGCCCGACCTCGACATCACCGCGATCCACGAACTCCCCGATGGCCGGCTGGTGGTCGGCGTGCTGAGCGAGGAGCTGTACCTGTTCGACGGCCAGGCCTGGACCGGATTCGGCCAGTCGCACGGGCTGCCGGTGAACTCGCCGTTCTTCATCACCGACGAGCTCGGCTATCTGTGGGTGGCCGGCATCCGCGGCATCTTCCGCGTGCCGCTCGACGACCTGACGGCGGTCGCCGCCGGGCGCGCGACGACCGTGCGCGGCGAAATGGTGCTCAACGAACGCGGCGACCGGCGCGGCGGCCAGAAGGGCTACTGCTGCAACGGCGCCGGCAACGCGAAGGGGTTCCTGCACGACGGGCAGCTCTGGCTGCCGTCGCGCGACGGGCTGGTGGCGATGGCGACCGCGGGCATCGTCCGCAACGCGGTGGCGCCGCGCACGCTGATCGAACGCGTGCGCGTGCAGGACGACTGGCGCGACGCCGACCCGGCCGCCGACTGGAAACTCGGGCAGGACGATCGCGACCTGAGTTTCGAGTTCACGGTGCTGAGCTTCCAGGACCCGGGCAGCAACGACCTGCGCTACCGGCTCGTCGGCTACGACCCCGACTGGCGCACGCTCGACGCGATCGACCGGCGCGTCGTCAACTACACCAACCTGCCGCCCGGCCCGTACGTGTTCGAAGCGATCGGCGCGAACAACGCCGACGTCTGGAGCACCGCGCCCGCGCAGCTGGGGTTCGCGATCCAGCCGCGGTTCCACGAGACGCGGCTGTTCCTGGTGCTGCTGGGCGCCCTGCTCGCCAGCGTGGTGTACGCCGGCTATCGGCAGCAGCAGTCGGCCCATCGCGACCAGCGCGAGGCGCTGGAGAACCTGGTGCGCCAGCGCACCGAGGCGCTCGAGGTGGCCAACCACCGGCTCGAGGACGCCAGCCAGACCGACCCGCTCACCGGCCTGCGCAACCGGCGCTACCTCGCCGGGCAGATCCCGGCCGACATCGCCTACTACGCGCGCGAGGCGCTGCGCGGCGGCGCGCGCGACGGCGCGATGGTGCTGGCGCTGCTCGACCTCGACCACTTCAAGGCGGTGAACGACCTGCACGGCCACGCCGCCGGCGACCGCGTGCTGCAGCAGCTGGCGCAGCTGCTGCAGCAGAAGGTGCGCGTCGGCGACTACGTCGCGCGCTGGGGCGGCGAGGAATTCCTGCTGGTGTTCCGCCCGCTGCCCGCGGGCGACCTGGCGATCCTCGGCGACCGGCTCGTATCCGCCGTGGCCGCGCACCGTTTCGACGTCGGCGCCGCCGAACCGCTGCGGCTCACGTGCTCGGT
>CAMPHE010000380.1 GCA_946885815.1 uncultured Arenimonas sp. | reverse complement strand
CCGAAGCCGAGCGCGCCGAAGCCGAGCGCGCCGAAGCCGAGCGCGCCGAAGCCGAGCGCGCCGACACGATCGAACCCGCCGTGGTGGCCGCCATCGCGAACGCCGTCGCGCTGGCGTCCGAGGATCCTGACGAAATGCTGGACCTCACCGGCCTCGATCCCGAGCTGGTCGACATCTTCGTCGAGGAAGGCAGCGACCTCCTCGACCACTCCGACGGCCTGCTCGCGCAGCTCCGGGACACGCCTGGCGCCCGCGAGCCCGTGGTCGGCCTCCAGCGTGACCTGCACACCCTGAAGGGTGGTGCGCGCATGGCGGGGATCATGGCCGTGGGCGAACTGGGCCACGCGATGGAATCGCTGCTGGAGGCGGTGGCCGAAGGCAAGCGCGAGCTGGGTGGCGACGGCATCGTCCTGCTCGAGCAGGGCTTCGACCGGTTGCATGCGATGGTCACCCGCGTCGGCGACCGGCGCGCCGTCGCGATGCCCGAAGCGCTGATCGCCGAGTTTGGCGCCCGTGCCCGCGGCCAGTCCGTGCCGCGCGGGGCGGACGGCAACGCCGCGCCACCGCCGAAGCCCTCGCTCAAGCCGCTGTCCGCGCCCATCGTCGAGGCTGGTCCGGACGACGACGAGGTCGGCGTGCGCGCGCCCCAGGAACAGGTGCGCATCCGCGCCGACCTGCTCGACCGCCTGGTGAACTATGCGGGCGAGGTCGCGATCTATCGCGCGCGCCTGGAGCAGCAGCTCGGCGCGTTCCGCGGCGCCATGGGCGAGATGGAGCAGACCAACGCGCGCCTGCGCGACCAGCTCCGGCGCCTGGACATCGAAACCGAGGCGCAGATCATCGCTCGCTACCAGCGCGAGCACGAGGCCAGCGACCAGACCTTCGATCCGCTCGAACTGGACCGGTTCTCGACCCTGCAGCAGCTCTCCCGTGCGCTCGCCGAATCCGCGACCGACTTGAGCAGCCTGCAGGGATCGCTCGACGACCTGACGCGGCAGTACGAAACCTTGCTGCTGCAGCAGTCGCGCGTGAGCTCGGACCTGCAGGAAGGCCTCATGCGCACGCGCATGGTGCCGTTCGAGGGGCTCGTGCCACGGTTGCGTCGCGTGGTGCGCCAGGCGGCCTCGGAAACCGGCAAGCAGGCGCAACTCAAGCTCGAGGGCGCCGCTGGCGAACTCGACCGCAACGTGCTGGACCACATGACCGCGCCGCTCGAGCACCTGCTGCGCAACGCGGTGGCGCACGGCATCGAGGACGCCGAGAAGCGCAAGAAGGCGGGCAAGCCCGAGGAGGGCACCGTCCGCATCGCGCTGCGACGCGAAGGTTCGGAAGTCGTGCTCGAGGTCGCCGACGACGGCGCGGGCCTGGATCGCGCAGCGATCCGCAAGCGCGCGATCGAGCGCAACCTGGTGCGCGAGGATGCAGTCCTCGGCGACAGCGATCTCGACGCGCTGATCCTGGAACAGGGCTTCTCCACCGCCGACACCGTCAGCCGCCTCGCCGGTCGCGGCGTCGGCATGGACGTGGTGCACAGCGAGGTGCGCCAGCTCGGCGGCACGCTCGACATCGCATCGACGCCGGGGCAGGGCGTGCGCTTCACGTTGCGCCTGCCTCAGACGCTGGCGGTGACGCAGGCGGCCTTCGTGCAGATCGGCGAGACCACGTTCGCGGTGCCGATCGCATCGGTGCGCGGCGTGGGCCGCATCTCGCGCGACGAGCTGGAGGTCGCAGGCGCGACCTACCGCTACGGCGGCGAGGATTACGGGCTGCACGACCTCGGCCAGCTCGTCGGCCACGCGCCGGCGAAGGCCGAAGGCCACCTGCAGATGCCGCTGTTGCTGATCCGCTCCGGCGACCTGCGCGCCGCGGTGTCGGTCGACCAGGTCCTGGGCAACCGCGAAATCGTGGTGAAGCCCGTCGGACCGCAGGTCGCGTCGGTGCCGGGCATCTTCGGCGCGACGATCATGGGCGACGGCAGCGTGGTGATGATCCTCGACGTCGCGCCGCTGGTGCGCCGACAGGCAACCCTGCCGCGCGACGCAGAGCCCGTGCCGATGCCGGAGCAGCGCCGCGTGCCGCTGGTGATGGTGGTCGACGACTCGGTGACGATGCGCAAGGTCACCGGCCGCGTGCTGGAGCGCCACAACTTCGAGGTGATGACCGCGAAGGACGGCGTGGACGCCCTGGAACGCCTGGGCGAGCGTGTGCCGGACCTGATGCTGCTCGACATCGAGATGCCGCGGATGGACGGCTACGAGCTGGCCACCGAAATGAAGGCGGACCCGCGGCTGCGCGACATACGGATCATGATGATCACCTCGCGCACCGGCGAGAAGCATCGCCAGCGCGCGTTCGACCTGGGCGTGAACCGGTACCTGGGCAAGCCGTACCAGGAACACGAGCTCATGCGGAACGTGTTCGAACTGCTCGCCGAGCAGGGACTGGCGCTGGGCAACCGGTTCGAGAACCGCTCCGATGCGTGACGCGGTGCGCGTGGCGCTGCTGGCCCGCCCGGGCGCCGGCGCGGACCGCCTGCGTCACGTAGGCCTCGTCGGCGTGCATGCTGAG
>CAMPHE010000379.1 GCA_946885815.1 uncultured Arenimonas sp. | reverse complement strand
GTCGAGAAAGATGCGGCATCCCGACAGCCCGGCGATTGCCTGCAAGAAGGTGAAGGCTTCTTCTTGAATCAGCTCTGATCGGCTCTGATCCGTTGCGAGCTTCCGCGAACAGGCTCAGGCCCGCGCCGCGACCATCGCGCGCTTGCCGAAGCGGAGCTGCTCGTAGCCGTCGGCGGGGACGGGGAGCACGTCGACGGACGCGAAGCCCACCTTGCGCAGGATCCACGTGAGCGCGTCGAGGGACGGCACGAGGCAGATGCCGGTGGTCGAGGTTTCGGGGCCGTGGGTCTCGTCGGTTTCGTCGACGATCGCGAAACTGCCGTTGACCGGCTTCACGAACGTGTGGTGGCCGTAGTCGAGCATGCCCGACAGCCCCGGGGCGATCTGCGTCTCGATCACGCACAGCCCGCCCGCGGCGGTGAGCGCGCGCGCGGTGCGCAGCGCGCCGACCGGGTTTTCGAGGTGATAGATCAGCCCGAGGCACAGCACCAGGTCGAAGCGGCCGTCGCTGGCCGGGTCGAGGGCGTGCACATCGGCGGTGCGGAAACGCACGCCGGTGGCGCCGCAGGCATCGGCCGCGAGCGTCGCGTCGTCCACGTGCTGCGTGCGCGCGTCGACGCCGAGCACGTCGAAGCCGAGCGCCGCGACCTGCTGCGCGAACCAGCCCTCGTGGCACGCCAGGTCGATCGCCGTGCGGCCGGCCGCGCCGGCCGGGAAGTGCGCGCGGACCGCCGCGTCGAGCATCGCCGCGCGCGTGTCGTGGATCTTCGCGACCTCGTCGGACACGTAGGTCGACGTGACCGCGCCCGACGCGAGCCGGAACGGGTAGAACCAGTCCCGCGCGAGACAGCGGCTTTCGACGTCGGACATGCGGCGGCGTCCCGGTCAGTCGTCGGACGGCAGCCCTTCGGGCCGCTTGCGACGGCCGGCCGGCGGCGGCCCACCGGGGCCGCGCCCGCGGCCGGCGTCGTTTCCGCGGGGCGCACCCTGCGGGCGCGGGCCGCGCGGACCCTGCGGATTCCCGCGCGGGCCGTTGGGGCGGTCGCCGCGCGCGCCCTGCGGCCCGTTGCCGCGCGGACCGCGCGGCTGGCCGTAAGGCGAATCGCCCTGCGGACGCCCGCCGGCCGGATGGCCGTACGGCGCATTGCCGCCCGGCGTGCGCGGACCGCGCTCGTGGCCGTAGGGCTGGGCCTGCGGACGCGGGCCGCGGTCGTTCGGCCGGCCATGCGGCTTGCCGGGCCGCTGCCCGCGCGGCGGCGCGACCTTGGAGCCCGTCTCGACGCCTTCGGGTACGTACCAGCTGCGGAACGCCGCCGGGTTGTGTTCGTGGCTGCCGTGATGCGTCGGCTGCGCGTCGCCGCGCGGCTTGCGCGGACCGCCGGGCGCGCCGCTGGAGCGCGGCTTGTTCGGGCCGTGCGGACCGCGCGGGCCGGGACCGCGATTGCCGAACGCGTCGTCGCGACCGCCGGCTTTCGGGCCGCCGTACGGCTTGCCGCCGCCCGGACGCTTGGCACGCGCGCCGTGGGGCTTGCCGGCGCCGCCGCCGGGCCGGCCGCGGCCGCGCGGACGCTCCTCGCGCACATGGTCGAAGCGCCGCAGCTCGCGCGCCTCGTCGTCGACCGCGCCGTTGACGTACGACGCCTGCTTGCGGTCCTTGCCGACGCGGATCTCCGTCGGACGCGACTTGCGCTGGCCGATCACCGGCTGCAGCGTCAGCACCGGCGGGTTGTCTTCCAGCCGGAACTGCGCGCGCAGCTTCTCGACCTCGGCGGCCGGCAGTTCCTCGCAGTGGCCACGCTTGAGCATCCGCGGCAGCGGCACCGAGCCGTAGCGCACGCGCTTCAGGCGGCTGACCTGGAACCCCTGCGATTCCCACAGCCGGCGCACTTCGCGATTGCGCCCCTCGGTGAGCTCGACGCGGAACCACGCATGCGAATCGGAACTGCCGATGCGCTCGATCTCGTCGAACTTCGCCGGGCCGTCGTCGAGTGCGACGCCGCGCGCCAGCCGGTCGACGACAGCGTCCGACACCTCGCCGTGGATGCGGCAGACGTATTCGCGCGAGATGCCGCTCGACGGGTGCATCAGCGCGTTGGCGAGTTCGCCGTCGGTCGTGAGCAGCAGCAGGCCGGTGGTGTTGATGTCGAGCCGGCCGACCGCGATCCAGCGCGCGCCCTTCAGCCGCGGCAGCGCCTCGAACACCGTCGGGCGGCCTTCGGGATCCTCGCGCGTGGTCACTTCGCCTTCCGGCTTGTTGTAGAGGAGCACGCTCGCCGGCTCGGTGAGCGCGGTGGCGACGAACGTCTTGCCGTCGAGGTCGATGCGGTCGCCGCCCTTCACCGACTGGCCGGTCTGCGCGACCTGGCCGTTGATCTTCACCAGGCCCTGGGCGATGCGCTCCTCGAGCGCGCGGCGCGAACCGAGGCCGGCCTGCGCCAGCACCTTGTGCAGGCGCTCCTCGACCTTCGCGGCGGCGCCGTCGGCGGACTTCTTCGCCCCGAGGGACAGGACTTTGGTCCGGTAGACACTCATCACGACTCCTCCGGCGCAGCGGTGGAGCCTCCCACGTCGCG
>CAMPHE010000378.1 GCA_946885815.1 uncultured Arenimonas sp. | reverse complement strand
GCCGCGCAGATCGACGCCGACCCGGGCATGAAGGCGGTGCTGGTCCGCGACCGCGACGTGTTCATCCCGCTCGGCCAGCGCTACATGATCGCGCGCGAGGCGCAGGCCGACCTGTTCATCTCGATCCACGCCGATGCCGCGCACAACCGCAGCGCCACCGGTGCGTCGGTCTACGTGCTGTCGCTGCGCGGCGCGTCGTCGGAAGCCGCGCGCTGGCTCGCCGACCAGGAGAACGCGGCCGACCTGGTGGGCGGCATCGAACTCGACGCGCGCGACCGCAACCTCGCCGCGGTGCTGCTCGACCTGTCGCAGAACGCGACGATGCGCGTGTCCGACGATGTCGCCAGCGAAGTGCTGGCGGCGCTGAAAGGCGTCGGCAAGGCGCACAAGCCGCAGATCGAACGGGCGAACTTCGTCGTGCTGCGCTCCCCGGACGTGCCGTCGATGCTGGTCGAGACCGGCTTCATCTCGAACCCGGGCGAAGAAGCCAAACTCAACGACCCGGCGTACCGCACGCGGATGGCCGCGGCGATCGTCTCCGGCGTGCGCAATTATTTCTCGCTGCAGGCGCCGCCCGGGACGTGGTACGCGGCGCGGCAGGGCACGATCGGCGGCCACCGCCGCCATGTCGTCGCTTCCGGCGACACGCTCAACGTCATCGCGACGCGCTACGGGGTCACCGCCGCGGCGATCCGGGGCGCCAACCGGCTGCCGGGCGACGTCGTGAAGCTCGGGCAGACGCTGACCATTCCGCTCGGTCCCGCCGCCGCCGGCAGCGTGGTGGCCGCGCGCAGGTAAGCACCCGCCGGCCAGGGACGGCCGGCAACCCGCTGCTATCATCGGTCCCGCCTTCCGAGACCGATACGCCGTGCCCATCCAGTCGTTGCCCGACACGCTCGTCAACCAGATCGCCGCGGGAGAAGTCGTCGAGCGGCCGTCGTCGGTGGTGAAGGAACTGGTGGAGAACGCACTCGACGCCGGCGCGACGCGCCTCGACATCGACCTGGAGGAAGGCGGCGTCCGCCTGATCCGGGTCCGCGACGACGGCGCCGGCCTGCCCGCCGGGGAACTCGCGCTGGCGCTCTGCCGGCACGCCACCAGCAAGATCGCCTCCCTCGACGATCTGGAGCAGGTGGCGACGCTCGGGTTCCGCGGCGAAGCCCTGCCGTCGATCGCCTCGGTCAGCCGCTTCGCGCTCGCGTCGCGCACCGCCGCGCAGGAACATGGCGCGCGCCTCGAGGTGGACGGCGGCCGCGGCAGCGACGTGCAGCCGCATCCGCATCCGGTCGGGACGACGGTGGAAGTGCGCGACCTGTTCTTCAACGTACCGGCGCGTCGCCGGTTCCTGAAGGCCGAGCGCACCGAGCTGGGCCATATCGAGGAATGGCTGCGGTCGCTCGCGCTGGCGCGTCCCGACGTGGAACTGCGCGTCGCGCACAACGGGCGCGCGTCGCGTCATTACCGGCCGGCGCGCGGCGTCGGCGAACGCATCCGCCGCGTCGCCGAAGCGCTGGGGGAAGGGTTCACGGGCGAATGCCTCGCGATCGAGCACGCCGGCGCGTCGTTGCGGCTGCACGGTTGGGTCGGGCTGCCCACCGCGTCGCGTTCCAGCGCCGACCAGCAGTACTTCTACGTCAACGGTCGCGCGGTGCGCGATCGCACGGTCGTGCACGCGGTGCGCCAGGCGTATGCCGACGTGCTGTTCCACGGCCGGCACCCGGCGTTCGTGCTGTTCCTCGAATGCGATCCGCGACAGGTCGACGTCAACGTGCATCCCGCGAAGCACGAGGTGCGCTTCCGCGAACAGCGTCTGGTGCACGACTTCATCTACCGCACGCTGCACGAAGCGCTCTCCTCGACGCGCGCGGGCCTGGTGGCGGCCGGTGAGCCGGCGATGGCCCTGGCGGCGCCGGCGTCCGGCGCGATGCGGCCGTCCGTCGGAGCGGGCTGGAGCGGCGCGCAGGGCGGCCTCGGCCTGCCGGTGCGCGAGGTCGTCGCGGGTTACGCGGCGCTTTACGGCGGCGGCGGGGCCTCGGTCGCGGCGCCCGCCGGCGCGGCGGCACCGGCGATGCCGGCGGCGGACGAAGCCGGGGCGCCGCCGCTGGGCTATGCGCTGGCGCAGCTGCACGGCATCTTCGTCCTGGCCGAGAACGCGCACGGCCTGATCCTCGTCGACATGCACGCCGCGCACGAGCGCATCACCTACGAACGGCTGAAGGCTGCCCGCGACGGCGAGGGCATCCGCGCGCAGCCGCTGCTGGTGCCGCTGGCGCTGGCGGTGTCGGAACGCGAGGCCGACCTCGCCGAACAGCACGCCGACACGCTGGCGGCATTCGGCTTCGAACTCACCCGCACCGGCCCGCAGTCGCTCGGGGTGCGCAGCATCCCGACGCTGCTGGCCGACCTCGACCCGCGCGCGCTGGTGCTCGATGTGCTGGCCGACCTGCGCGAACACGGCAGCAGCCGCCGGCTCGAGGAGGCGCGCAAGGACCTGCTTTCGACGCTCGCCTGCCACACCTCGGTGCGGGCCAACCGGCGGCTGACGCTGCCGGAGATCCAGGCGGCGATCGCGGCGGGGCGCCTCCACGC
>CAMPHE010000377.1 GCA_946885815.1 uncultured Arenimonas sp. | reverse complement strand
TTCGCGCAGGCCTACGTGATCGCGCACGAGGTCGGCCACCACGTGCAGACCGTGACCGGCGTGTCCGAAAAGGTGAATGCCGTGCGGATGCGCGGCGGCAACGTCGAGGGCGCCGACGGCCTGCTCGTCCGGCAGGAACTGCAGGCCGACTGCTACGCCGGCATGTGGGCCAACCGCGCCCAGCAGCGCCATGCGTGGCTCGAACCGGGCGATCTCGAAGAAGCGCTGCGCACCGCCACCGCGATCGGCGACGACACGATCCAGCGCGAGGGTCAGGGCCGCGTCGTCCCCGATTCCTTCACCCACGGCACCGCCGAGCAGCGCGTCCGCTGGTTCCGCACCGGCTGGGAATCCGGCGACATCCGCTCGTGTGACACGTTCGCGGCGCGTAGTTTGTGACGCGGCCGGACGTACCGCGCTGCGCGAGTCCACTTTTGCCTCGGTGAAGCCTTTATCTCGGCAAAAGTGGACTCGCGCATCGCCGCACGTCCGCACGATTCACTGCCGCGCCCCGGAAGCCACCCTCGGACGCGCGCGCGCGATTCCCGACCGTCGAACCGACGTCGGTTCGCGGACAAACACCATTCGACACGATCGGGTGATCGCCACGGACTTCGGGATTCGCTATCCGGGGTCGCACCTTCGTGCGCCGAACGCCCCCGTCCCGGCGGCCGTGGGAAATCGCACGCGGACCTCCGCGCGATAGCGCACCGCCGTCGTCACTCCGTTCCGGCCGACGCACACGCATTCCACCGGCGCGTGAAAACGCAGCCGCACTCGATATTCCCGTCGAGCCACGCTTGCGGTGGCGGATGCGAAGCGAAACGGGCGAGAACGCATCGGTTTCAGCTGGACCGTCTGCGCCTGCGTCCCTCGGCCCCCGGCAAGGGGTCGTTCGGCGCACGAAGGTGCGCCCCCGGATAGCGAATCCCGCAGCACCGGAGTGACGCCCGGTCGCCACGCCTGCGGTTTGTCCGCAACCCGTCGAAAGGTTCGACGGCTTCGCTGCCGGCGCGCGCGCCGGTGGATGCGGCTTCCGGAGCGCCGCAGAGAATCGTGCGGACGTGCCGCGATGCGAGGGTCCATTTTTGCCGAGATAAAAGGCTTCACCGAGGCAAAAGTGGACCCTCGCAGCGCGGTACGGCCGGCGACGCCTCAGCCCACTCCGGAAACCGCATCCGCCGACGCAAGCCAATCGGAAAGGCGGGCGTCCTTTTCGTGCCAGAGGGTGTTGAGCCACGCCTGGAACTGCACGCGGAAGGCCCGGTCGGACTCGTAGTCGCGACCGGCGAATTCGGGCGGGACCGGACGCTCGACGACGTGGACGCGGATCGTGCCGATCCGGTCGCCGAACAGATCGACGAGCGTCGGCGTGCCGATGTCGTAGTGCAGCGTCACGTCGAGCACCGACTGGATGCCCTCGCCCATCGCGCCGATCACGAACGCGACGCCGCCGGCCTTCGGCTTCAGCAGGTGCCGGAACGGCGGATTCTGGGCGCGATGCTTGGCGGGCGTGAAGCGCGTGCCCTCGACGAAATTCATCACCGACACCGGGATGTGCCGGAACTTCTCGCAGGCGCGGCGCGTCACCTCGAGGTCGCGGCCAGCCAGCGCCGGGTTCTTCGCGATCCTGGATTTCGGGTAGCGCTTCATGAACGGGAAATCGAGCGCCCACCACGCGATGCCCAGCAGCGGCACCCAGAACAGCTGGCTCTTCAGGAAGAAGCGCAGCAGCGGGATGCGGCGGTTGAGCACCTTCTGCAGCACCGGGATGTCGACCCAGCTCTGGTGGTTGGCGAGCACGAGGTAGTGCCCGCGCGGCTGCAGCGCCTCGAGGCCCTCGACGACGAAACGCGTGCCGGTGAACAGGTCGATCAGCCGGCTGTTGAAACCGATCCAGCTCTCCGCGATCGCGACCAGCACGCGGTCGAGTCGTGGCTGCCAGGCGCGCACCCGCAGCACGGCCTTCGCCAGCGCGGCCAGCAGCAGCACCGGCACGTGCAGCAGCGTGCTGCCGGCCACGAGGACGCCCGCCAGCCACGGCAGCAGCGCGCGCAGCGGCGTCGAGCGTCGCGAAACGGCGGCGGGCGTCGTCATCGTCGGTGACCGGCGGTCGAAGATTCAGGCGGGGCGGTAGTATTCCTGCATCCGGTACGTGCGCGCGTACGCCGCGAACGCGAGCGCCGCGACCAGCGCGAACCCGGCGAAGAAGAACATCAGGAACGCGTTCTCCGTCCAGCCCTGCGCGGTGATCCAGCCGATCACGTCGGGGTGGCGCACGGTCGCGTTCGTCAGCAGCACCCACAGGCTGCCGAAAGTGCTGGTCAGGTACCAGAACGCCATGATCACGCCCTTCATCGCCATCGGCGCCTGGCTGTAGGCGAATTCCAGCGCCGTCGCCGACACCAGCACTTCGCCGAGCGTCAGCAGCAGGTACGGCAGCGACTGCCACGCGATCGACACCTGCGCGCCGCCGTCGATCCACAGCTGCAGCACGCCGGCGACGATCCACGACACGCCGGAGATCGCGATGCCCCAGCCCATGCGCCGCAACGCGGTGACCTGGAATCCGAGCCGGCGCAGGCCCGGAT
>CAMPHE010000376.1 GCA_946885815.1 uncultured Arenimonas sp. | reverse complement strand
TGTTCATCGGCGCGATGGGCAAGTCGGCGCAGGTGCCGCTGCACGTCTGGCTGCCCGACTCGATGGAAGGCCCGACGCCGATCTCGGCGCTGATCCATGCGGCGACGATGGTCACCGCCGGCATCTTCATGGTGGCGCGCATGTCGCCGCTGTTCGAGCAGAGCGAGGCGGCGCTGCAGATGGTGCTGTTCGTCGGCGCCACCACCGCGTTCTTCACCGGCCTGATCGGCATCGTGCAGAACGACATCAAGCGCGTCGTCGCCTATTCCACGCTGTCGCAGCTCGGCTACATGACCGTCGCGCTCGGCGTGTCGGCGTATTCGGCGGCGGTGTTCCACCTGATGACGCACGCGTTCTTCAAGGCGCTGCTGTTCCTCGCGGCCGGCTCGGTGATCATCGGCATGCACCACGAGCAGGACATGCGGAAGATGGGCGGCCTGCGCCGGTACATGCCGGTCACGTACTGGACCAGCCTGATCGGCACGCTGGCGCTGGTCGGCACGCCGTTCTTCTCGGGCTACTACTCGAAGGACACCATCATCGAGGCGGCGAAGATGGCGGCCGAGAGCCGGGACGGCTGGGTCTGGCAGTACGGCTGGTGGGCCGTGCTGCTCGGCGTGTTCGTCACCGCGTTCTACAGTTTCCGGCTGCTGTACCTCACGTTCCACGGCCGCGAGCGCTTCCGCGACGCGCATGCGCACGACGACGCGCACGCGGTCCACGCGCCGGACGACGCGCAGCCCGAGACGCACCACGAGCCCGACGTGTCGGCGCACGACGACCACGGCCACCACGGCGCGCACGAGCCGCACGAGTCGCCGTGGGTGGTGACCGTGCCGCTGATCCTGCTGGCCATCCCGTCGGTGCTGATCGGCTTCTTCACCGTCGGCCCGATGCTGTTCGGCGATTTCTTCCGCGGCGCGATCGAGGTGCTGCCCGCGCACGACACGGTCGCCGCGGCGGCGCACGGGCTCTGGCACGACGACCACGGCTGGTTCCGGGCGGCCGTCGGCTTCGGGCTGCACTTCTGGAAGTCGCCGGTGTTCTGGCTGGCGTTCGCCGGGTTCGCGACCGCGACGGTGATGTACGTGCTGCGGCCGGAACTCCCGGCTCGCGTCGCCGCGACCGCGCCGGGTCGCCTGCTGACGCGCATCCTCGAGAACAAGTACGGCTTCGACGACCTCTGGATCAAGGGCTTCGCCGGCGGCGGCATCGCGCTCGGCCGCCTGTCGTGGAAGCAGGGCGACGCCGCGCTGATCGACGGCGTGCTCGTCGACGGCACCGCCACCTTCATCGACCGCGCCGCCGGCGTCGTCCGGCGCGTGCAGTCCGGCCGCCTCTACAACTATGCCTTCGCCATGATCATCGGCCTCATCGTCCTGCTGGCGGTGCTGGTGCGGATCACGGCCGGCGCCTGAGAACTTCGAGGAACCGCGAATGGAAGTGCACTGGCCCCTGCTGAGCGTGCTGATCTGGCTGCCGATCCTCGGCGGCCTGCTCACGCTGGCATTCGGCGACGCGCGTGCGGCGCAGGGCAAGTGGTTCGCGCTGCTCGTCGCGCTGGCCACGTTGGTCCTCAGCCTGCTGCTGTTCCCCGGCCACGACACTTCGTCGGCGGCGATGCGCTTCGTCGAGAACGTGCCGTGGGTGCCGAGTTTCGACATCCGCTGGCATCTCGGCGTCGACGGCATCTCGATCGCGCTGATCGCGCTGACGACGCTGACCACCGTGCTGGTGCTGATCGGCGCGTGGACGTCGGTGGAACGACGCGCGCACCAGTACTTCGCGGCGTTCCTGATCCTCGAAGGCCTGATGGTCGGCGTGTTCGCGGCGATGGACGCGGTGCTGTTCTACGTGTTCTTCGAGGCGATGCTGATCCCGATGTTCGTGATCATCGGCGTCTGGGGCGGCCCGCGCCGCGTGTACGCGTCGATCAAGTTCTTCCTCTACACGTTCCTCGGCTCGGTCTTCATGCTGATCGGCCTGGTGTACCTGTACCTGCAGACGGTGGAGCAGGGCGCGCCGAGCTTCCAGCTCGCCGACTTCTACGCGCTGCCGCTCTCGGCCACCGAGCAGGCGTGGATCTTCTTCGCGTTCCTCGCCGCGTTCGCGGTGAAGGTGCCGATGTTCCCGGTGCACACGTGGTTGCCCGACGCGCACGTCGAGGCGCCCACCGGCGGCTCGGTGATCCTGGCGGCGATCATGCTGAAGATCGGCGGCTACGGCTTCCTGCGCTTCACGCTGCCGATCGTGCCCGACGCCGGCCAGGAATGGGCGTGGCTGGTGATCGCGCTGTCGCTCGCGGCGGTGATCTACGTCGGCCTGGTCGCGCTGGTGCAGGACGACATGAAGAAGCTGATCGCCTATTCGTCGGTCGCGCACATGGGCTTCGTGACGCTGGGTACGTTCATCGCCTTCGCGCTGGTGCGCGAACTGGGCAACGGCGACGCGGCGCAGCTCGGCCTGCAGGGCGCGATGGTGCAGATGATCTCGCACGGCTTCATCTCCGGCGCGATGTTCTCCTGCGTCGGCGTGCTCTACGACCGCATGCACAGCCGCATGATCCGCGACTACGGCGGCGTCGCCAACACGA
>CAMPHE010000375.1 GCA_946885815.1 uncultured Arenimonas sp. | reverse complement strand
GACGCCGGCACCGGTCACGACACGGCCGCCGGCCACGGCGCCGATGATCCCGCCGCCGCTGCCGACGGCTCCGCCCCCGGCGAGCACCGCCGTGTCGCCGTCGGGCTGGCGCTGGCCGACACAGGGCACGGTGATCGGCCGTTTCGCCGCGGGCGATCCGAAGCGGCAGGGCCTCGACATCGCCGGAACCGCCGGCCAGGCCGTGGTCGCCGCCGCCGACGGCACGGTCGTCTATTCCGGGGCCGGGCTCGTGGGCTATGGCGAGCTGATCATCGTCAAGCACAGCGACGAGTGGTTGTCCGCGTACGCGCACAACCGGCGCCGGCTGGTGGCCGAAGGCACCGCGGTGAAGGGCGGCCAGCCGATCGCCGAACTGGGCCGCTCCGGCACGAGCCGCGACATGCTGCATTTCGAAGTGCGCCGCAACGGCAAGCCGGTGGACCCGATGACCGTGCTCCCGCGCAACTGATCCTGCCGTAGGAGCGGCTTCAGCCGCGACGCGCGCAGCGCCTCACCCCGGCAGCAGGAATCCCGCGACCACCCGGCGGCCTTCGTTCGCCAGCACGTTGAACGTGCGCGCCGCCGCGGCGTTGTCCATCACCTCGAGGCCGATGCCGCGCGTCAGCAGCGCGGCCATCGCCGCCGGGGGTGGAAAGCGCTGGCGCTCGCCGGTGCCCAGCAGCATCAGCGCCGGCTGCAGCGCGAGCGCCGCATCGAGATCCGCCGGCAGCAGCTCGCCCGCCGCCGTCGGGCGCCAGTCTTCCACCAGCCGGTCGGGCGCGAGCAGGAAGCTGCGCTCGAGCGTGCGCTGGTTCACCAGCACGCCGCCGGGCACGACGCCGCGCGGCACGTAGACGAATTCCGGGTTTTCCTGCGTGAGCTGCATCGCCCGCCGGGTCAGGCCCGCGGCAGCACGATCATCGGCTTGTCGGCGCTGCGGCGGTACAGCACGGCGACATGCCCGATGCGCGCGACCAGCGCCGACTGCGTGCGCGTGCACAGCTCGCCGATCCATTCGTCGCGCAGTTCGCGATCGTCGGCGACCACGCGCACCTTCACCAGTTCGTGGTGCGCGAGCGCGCCGTCGGCTTCGGCCACGAGGTTGTCGGTGATGCCTTTCGCACCGACCAGCAGCACCGGTTTCAGGTCGTGTGCCAGTCCGCGCAGGTAGCGTTTCTGGGCGTTGCCGAGAGCGGTGGCCATGACGATGCGGACGGGTCGAAAAGGACCGGTAGGGTATCATGGCGACCCGAATCACCCGATGTGGCGGCGACGCCGATGGCCCGCAGCAAGAGCAGCCCGCGCTGGCTGAAGGAGCACTTCGACGACCCGTACGTGAAGCGTGCGCAGGCCGAAGGCATGCGCTCCCGCGCCGCTTACAAGCTCGAGGAGCTGCTGGAGCGCGATCGCCTGCTGAAGCCGGGGATGGTCGTCGTCGACCTCGGCGCCGCGCCGGGCGGCTGGTCGCAGGTGGTGCGCCGCGCGCTGGGTGATCGCGGTCGCGTCGTCGCGCTCGACATCCTCGACATGCCGCCGATCGCCGGGGTCGAGTTCATTCACGGCGATTTCAGGGAAGACGGCCCCTTATCGCAGCTGGAAGCCGTGCTCGAAGGCGCCCCTGTCGACCTTGTGTTGTCCGACATGGCCCCCAATATGACCGGCGTGGATACCGTGGACCAGGCGCGGGCGATGTATCTGTCCGAGCTGGCCCGCGATTTCGCGGATCGCCACCTGAAGTTCGGTGGCGCGTTCCTGATCAAGCTGTTCCAGGGCGAAGGCTTCGACGCCTACGTCAAGGACCTCAGGACGCGCTACGACAAGCTGGTGATCCGCAAGCCGGCGGCCTCCCGCCGCCGGTCGAACGAGGTTTATGCGCTGGCCACGGGCAGGCGCCGAGGAAACGAAGCATGAACGACCTGGCGAAGAACCTGATGGTCTGGCTGATCGTCGCGGTGGTGCTGATCGCGGTGTTCCAGAACTTCTCCGGCGGCGCTCCCGCGGCCGGCGAGCTGTCGTACAACCAGTTCATCGAGGAAGTGAAGGCCGACCGCGTGAAGTCGGTGAAGATCGCCGACAACGGCATCGAGATCGCCGGCGAGCGCAAGGACGGCAGTGCGTTCACGTCCGCGGCGCCGCAGGACGACAAGCTGATGGACACGCTGTTCGCCAACGGCGTGCAGATCGTGCAGGAGAAGCCGCCGGGCCGTTCGCTGCTGCTGTCGATCCTGTTCAACTTCCTGCCGGTGCTGCTGATCATCGGCTTCTGGTTCTTCATGATGCGGCAGATGCAGCAGGGCGGCGGCAAGGGCGCGATGTCCTTCGGCAAGTCGCGCGCGAAGCTCCAGGGCGAGAACGAGGTCAAGGTCACGCTGGCCGACGTCGCCGGCTGCGAGGAAGCGAAGGAGGAGGTCGGCGAACTCGTCGAGTTCCTGCGCGATCCGGGCCGCTTCCAGAAGCTCGGTGGCAAGATTCCGCGCGGCGTGCTGATGGTGGGCCCGCCGGGTACCGGCAAGACGCTGCTCGCGCGCGCGATCGCCGGCGAGGCGAAGGTCCCCTTCTTCTCGATCTCCGGTTCGGACTTCGTCGAGATGTTCGTCGGCGTCGGCGCCAGCCGCGTGCGCG
>CAMPHE010000374.1 GCA_946885815.1 uncultured Arenimonas sp. | reverse complement strand
CGCCGGCCCGTGGATGCGGACGTCGCCGCTCAGAACCGGATGTCGGCGCGCACGTAGAAGAAGCGGCCGCCGGGGATGTCGTACGTCGAGGCGTCGTAACCGTTGAGCGAGCACGACAGGCAGATCGGCGGATCCTCGTCGAACAGGTTGTTGACGCCCAGCGTCAGCCGGAAGTCGTTCCAGTCGGCGAAGCGGTACGCGACCTGCAGGTCGTGGTACGTGGTCGCGTCGAGCGTGTTGATGGCCTGCGCCTGGTCGCTGCAGACCGCGAACGCAGCCGCGTCGCCGCAGTCCTCCCACAGCTCGCTGATGTGGCGCAGGGTCCACGCGACATTCCACGGTCCGCGCGTCCAGTCGGTGACGAACGTGCTCGTCCATTCCGGGATCGCGCTGTCGACGACCTCGCGGCCCGGCTCCTGCGGCTGCACCTGGCCGGCGGCGCCCACCGCCCGGTACTCCGTGACGAAGGTGTTGCGCCAGTCGAAGCTCAGCTGGCCCCAGTCCTTCTCCGGCAGCAGCCAGAAGAAATCGAGATCCCAGCCGCTGGTATCGATCTCGCCAAGGTTCGTCAAGCGGTTGTTGAAACCGTTGATGCCGCCGGTGGCCGCGCGCGTGATGCCCGAGCAGTACAGCGGGTCGAGCGACTGCACGCACAGGTCGAGCTGCGTCTGGGCGTCGATCGCCTGGATCGCGCCTTCGATCTCGTGCTGGTAGTACGTCGCCGAGATATCGAAGCGTTCCGACATCGCCGCGCCGTCCCACGCGATCGGGCTCCACACGAAACCGGCCGCCCACGATTCCGACAGCTCCGGGTCGAGCTCGTCGTTGCCGCCGGTGGTCACGGAGATCTGCGGGTTCGGCTGCTCGTAACCGGCGGGCACGCCGAGCGCGGCGCAGTTCGCGGCGAGGGCCGGGGTGACGTTCGAGCACGGGTCGTCGAGCTGGGCGTCGAAGCGGCTGGCCGAACCGTACAGCTCGCCGATCGACGGCGCCCGGAAGCCTTCCGCGTAGCTCGCGCGCAGCACGAACTCCTCGGCCAGCTGCCAGCGCAGGCCGACCTTCGGCGTCACTTCGGAAATGCCGGTGCTGTAGTCCGAATAGCGGCCGGCGACGGTCAGGTCCAGCCGGCTGCCGCGCTCGTCGTCGCGCAGGAGCGGCACGTTGAACTCGGCGTACAGCTCGCTGACGTCGTAGCTGCCCTCGGTCGGCAGCGACGGCACGCCGTTGTAGTCGCCGGCGACGGTGAGCGCGTCGGGCTGGTACCAGCCTTCGAGGCGGCGGTGCTCGATGCCGGTGGCGAAGTCGACGGAACCGGCCGGCAGGTCGAACAGGCTGCCCGACAGATTCGCGGTGAACAGCGCCAGCTCGTTGTGGCTGCGGTCGCGCACCACCGGGCTGATCCACGCCAGCATTTCCGGCGTGATCGTGCCGGGGCCGCCGAAGACGTTGAGCGGCACGCAGCCGGCGACCGCGGCGCAGGCCGCCGGGTCACCGAGCGCCAGGGCGATGTTGCGGATGTTGTAGCTGCCGTAGTTGGTCTGTTCGGCGTCGTTCTCGGAGAACGCGACGTTGACGTCCCAGTACAGCGTGCGGCGGCTGCCGAAAACGCCGTCGAGGCCGGCGCCGACGTACCACGTGTCGACGTCCTGCTCGAACACGCGCGGGCCGCCTTCGACCGGGCGGCGGCCGATCAGTTCGAGCGTGCGCTCGTTCTCCGGCGTCGTCGGGTCGTCGACCGACACCAGGTCGAAGCCGAACGGGTTGTACGGGTTCAGCGCCGAAATGAAGATCAGGTCGGCCTGCGGATTGCCGGTGCCGGCCTCGGGGCCGAAGAACAGCGGTTCCGGCGCGGCCTGGTTGGTCGACCGGCGGCGGTTGAAGAGCGCCTTGGCGTAACCGCTCACCGCGTCGCTGAACTCGAACCGCACCTGGCCGAACGCGCCGGTGCGCTCCGACGGCGTCAGCAGCAGGTTGAACTGCGCGAAGTTGAAGCGGTCGGCCGTCGCGAAGCAGTGGTAGTCGTCGGTGCGCGTGCAGCCGGTCTGCGACGGGTCGAAGAACGGGTCGCTGGCGCCGGTGTTCGGCGTGAGGTCGAACGTCACGCCGGTATTCGGGTCGGTGATGATGAAGCGGCCGGTCGGCGTGCCGGAGCTGCCGAACGCCACGCCGGTGCCCGGCACCGGCAGGCCCGCCTGCTCGCGGTCGCGCGAGAAGATCACGTCCTGGTCGGTGTGGCTCAGGCCCATGAACCAGCGCATGCGGTCGTTGCCGCCGCCCCAGCCGAAGTCCACGCCCCAGGTTTCGCCGTCGCCCTCGCCGTACACGCCGTACTGCGTGTTGAGCGACATGCCGTCGAAATCCTGGCGGGTGATGATGTTGACCACGCCGGCGATCGCGTCGGAGCCGTACAGTGACGAGGCGCCGTCCTCGAGCACCTCGATGCGCTCGACGATCGCGAGGGGGATGGTGTTGAGGTCGGTGGCCGAGCCGACGCCCGAGGCCGAGGATTCGTTGACCCAGCGGATGCCGTCGACCAGCACCAGCACGCGCTTGGCGCCGAGGGGGCGCAGGTCGACCTGCGCCGAACCCGCGCCGACGCCGCTGCCGTCCGGCGGGAAGCCGAAATT
>CAMPHE010000373.1 GCA_946885815.1 uncultured Arenimonas sp. | reverse complement strand
AGAAGAACTTGGCGACGACCTTCGCGGTGATCGCGACCCGCGCCGAACGCGGGCGGCGGTCCTGGCGGGCGTAGCCGAAATACGGCACCACCGCGGTGACGGTGGCCACCGACGCGCGCTTGAGCGCGTCGATCAGCACCATCAGTTCCATGAAGTTCTCCGCCGTCGGCGCGCACGTCGACTGGATCACGAACACGTCCTGGCCGCGGACGTTCTCCTCGATCTCCACCTGCGCCTCGCCGTCGGAGAACTGCGCCACGAGCGCCTTGCCCAGCGGAATGCCGAGCTGGCGGCAGACGGCCAGCGCGAGCGGCCGGTTCGCGTTGCCGGTGAAGACCAGCAGGTTCTGCTTGCTCATGGGCGGGGTTCCGCGCGGGTGGAGGGTACGGGTCGGCGCTGTCGTTGGCTGGGGCGGCAGGATTCGAACCTGCGAATGCCGGGATCAAAACCCGGTGCCTTGGACCAGCTTGGCGACGCCCCAGCAGGTGGTTCGATGACTCGCCGCGTCGTTCAGTGCAGGCCCATCGCCCGGTGCAGCGGCGACACGTCGACACCGTCCGCCACCCACGCGCGGATGCCCGGGGGCAGCTGCGCGAGCGCGGCGTCCGCCGCGGCACGGGTGCCGAAGCGAACGAAGCAGCCCCCTCCGGTCCCGGTCAGCGACGCCGGCCCGAACCGCGAAAGCGTCCGCAACAGGTCGTCGACGACCGGCGAACGGCGACGCAGCACGGGCTCGAACGCATTGCCGAGTGCGGGGCCGGAAAGGAAGCCGCGCATTGTCGCTTCCGGGGCATCCCGGGTCAAATCAGCGGCTTGGAAAAGCTCCGCGGTCGGCACATGCACGCCCGGATCGGCGACCAGATAGCTCGCCTTCGGCAGCGCCAGCGGCGTCAGCCGGTCGCCGACGCCTTCGGCCCAGGCGCTGCGACCACGCACGAACACCGGCACGTCGGCGCCGAGGTCGCGGCCGATCGCCGCCAGCGCGTCCTCGTCCAGCCCGGCGCCCCATAGCCGGTTGAGCGCCACCAGCACGGTGGCGGCATCGGACGACCCACCGCCGAAGCCGCCACCCGGTGGAATGCGCTTTTCGACGCCGATGTCGACACCTTGTCCGATTCTGGCTGCGTTTTGCAGCGCGATCGCCGCGCGGACCGCGAGGTCGGCCTCGGCCGGCACGCCGTAGCCGGCCTCGCCCGGGGCGACCCGGACGATCGCGGCATCCTCGCGGAGGCGCAGATGGATCGTGTCGCCCCAGTCCAGCAGCTGGAACACCGTCTGCAGGTCGTGGAAGCCGTCCGGCCGCCGGCCGGTGATCCGGAGGAACAGATTCAGCTTGGCCGGCGCGGCGAACGCGGTCGTCCGGTTCACGGTTCGCCCCAGGCCTCCACGACCAGCCGTACGCTCGCCTCGCCGCTCTTCGCGAACACCCGCCGCGGCCGCGGTGGCTGCGCGTCGTCCCATTCCCGGTAATCGACGACCCAGCCCTGCTGCGCGATCAGCGCCGGCAGGGCCTCCGGGCCGAATTCGATCGTCGCCGGCCCGCCGGCCCGCGCGCCCCGTGCCCACGCCGCCAAGGCGTCCACCGGAATCCGCCAGCCAGTGGCGTCGAACAGCATCGCTTCGGCGTCGGTGCCCCGGCGCTCGCCGCCGTCCAGCCCGGACAGCACGACGACGCCGCCGTGCCGCTCCAGCTGCCAGCTGCGACGCGTGACCGGGGCCGACAGCCGGATCGTGAAATCGTCGCCCGCCTGCGCCCATTCGATGCGGCCACTGCCGCCTTCCCCGGCGGCGTCGACCGCGAGCCGGCCCACCAGCGACCACGCCGGCGTGTCGGCCAGCGCGGCTTCCCGCGCCGACTGCGCCGCCAGCAGCGTCGCGTCGGCGGCGGTGGTGCGCACCGGCGCCGGGGTGTGCGTGCAGCTGGCCAGCACCAGCACCGCGGCGAAACAGGCCGCTGGGAACGATCGGTACGGCTTCATCGGGAATGCGTCTCCAGGGCATGTTTCAGGGCGGGATGATCGGGGTCGAGCACGAGGCCGGCCTTCCAGACCGCGCGCGCCTCGTCGCGGTGCCCGGTGATCCAGAGCACTTCGCCGAGGTGCGCGGCGATCTCCGGATCCTTTTCGCGCGCCCATGCGTCGCGCAGGAGTCCCAGCGCGCGCTGGTGCCTGCCCAGCCGCAGGTGCACCCAGCCGAGGCTGTCGAGGATCGGCGCCGACTGCGGCTCGAGTGCGTGCGCCCGCTCCAGGAACGGCAGCGCCGCGGCGTATTCGTGCTTCCCCTCGGCGAGCATGTACCCGTACGCGTTGAGGGCTCGCGCATCGGAGGGCGCGTCGTCCAGCACGACGCGCAGGTCGGCCAGTGCCGCGTCGTCGCGACCGGCGCGCTCGTGCAGCATCGCCCGCGCGTAGAGCAGCGCGCCGTCGCGTTCGAACACCGCCAGCCCGCGCTCCAGCGTCGCCAGCGCTTCCCCGCCGCGGCCGGCGGCGTCGTGCAGTTCGGCCTCGAACAGGAAGCTGTCGCGCGCGCGTTCGCCGTCGGCCAGCGCGTCGCCCTGCAGCGCGCGGGCGAGGGCCAGCGCCTCGTCGAGCCGGTCGAGCCGCGCCAGCGCGCGGGCGCGGCGCAGCAT
>CAMPHE010000372.1 GCA_946885815.1 uncultured Arenimonas sp. | reverse complement strand
TCTGCTGCAGCAGGAAGCGGCGCATCGCCCGCGTCGCCATCACGTCCAGCCCGTTCGTGGGCTCGTCGAGGATCACGTTGCGCGGGTCGTGCACCAGCGCGCGCGCGATGGCCGTCTTGACGCGCTGGCCCTGCGAGAAGCCTTCGGTGCGGCGGTCGATGATCTCCTCCATCCCCAGCGCCTGCACCAGCGCCTGCGTGCGCGCGGCGATGGTCGCGTCGTCGAGGCCGTGCAGGCGGCCGAAGTAGCGGATGTTCTCGCGGCTGGTGAGCCGCTTGTACAGCCCGCGCGAGTCCGGCAGCACGCCGAGCCGCCGGCGCACGGCGGTCGGGTCGGTCGCGACGTCGATGCCGTCGACCAGCACCTGCCCCGTATCGGGCTTCATCAGCGTATAGAGCATGCGCAGCGTGGTGGTCTTGCCGGCGCCGTTCGGGCCGAGCAGGCCGGTGATCTGCCCGTCGCCGGCGCGGAACGTGACGCCGTCGACGGCTTTCACCGCGCCGAACGCCTTGTGCAGGTCGCGCACCTCGATCATGGCTCGGCTCCGGTGTAATCGATGAAGAACGGCAGCGCCGTCAGCGGTTCGAGGCAGCTCGCGTCGAGCGCGTCGAGATCCAGCGATTCGACGAACTCGCCGGCGAGGCGCGGCATGCAGCCGCGCATCAGCAGGATGTGGCCCTGCCCGGTGCCCACCAGATGGCGCGCGCGCGGCAGCGACTTCGCCACTTCCTCGGCGTAGCGCGGCGGCGTCACCGGGTCGAACTCGCCCGACAGCAGCAGCACCGGCACGTCGAGCGTCAGCGGCTCGGCGAAGTCCGTCGAAACCGGGCCCTTCGGCCAGACGCTGCACTGGTTCAGCGTCACGCCGACCAGCGCGTGGCCGAGGATCAGGTCTTCATCCTCGTCGCGCCTCGCGAGCCGCGGCGCATCCTCGGCGCAGATCACCGACAGCTGCATGCCGTGGTTGATCTGCCCGGCGAGCGAGTCGTAGATCAGCGCCGCCTGCGCGACCAGCGATGCGGGTCGTCCCTTCACCGCCTCGTCGAGCAGCAGCGGCAGCAGCGCCGCGCTTTCCGGCGCGTACGCGAACAGCCGCGCGATCGTCACCACCGAACTTTCGTCGAGCCGCAGCGCCCGCGGCTGGAACGTCAGCGGATCGCGCACGGTCACCGCCACCGGCGCCGCGCGCACGCGGTCGCGCAGCGTGTAGAGCGTGCGGTACGGATCGCCGAACGCCGTCGCGCAGGCCGGCTGCGCGGCGCATTCGCCGAGGATGGCCTTCAGGGCCGATTCGAGGTTGATCGCGTGCTCGCCACCGAGCGCGAGCCCCGGGGGCACGACGCCGTCGAGGATCAGGCTGCGCACCGCGTCCGGGTAGCGGCGCGCGTACTCCTGCGCGACGCGGGTGCCGTACGAACCGCCGTAGAGGTTGAGCTTCGGTGCACCGATCGCGACGCGCACCGCTTCCAGGTCCTGGATCGCGACGCCGGTGGTGTATTGCGCGACATCGCCGTCCAGCGACGCCAGGCAGTCCCGCGCCATCGCCACCTGCGCGTCGCGCGAGGCGTCCGCGTCGAGCGTCTCGATCGCGTCGTCCGCCTCCGGCATCTCGCAGCGCAGCGCGTTCGAGCCGCCGGTGCCGCGCTGGTCGACGAACAGCACGTGCCGGTGGTCGCGCATCGGCGAAAACGCGCCCGCGACCTGGGCCCAGCTTTCCGTCGCCGACTGGCCCGGGCCGCCGGCGATGAACAGCACCGGGTCCGGCGCCGGCTCGCCGGCGCGCGAGGCCACCATCGCGATCTTCAGCGTGATCGTGCGGCCGTCCGGCTTCGCCGGATCCTCCGGCACGGCCAGCGTCGCGCATTCGGCGCGCGTGGTGACGCCGCTGCCGGCCTGCGGCAGGTCGCATTCGGTGAATTCGAGCGTGCCCCACGTGCGGGACCACGCCGGCGCGGCCGACAGCATCGTCGCCAGCAGGACCGGCAGCAGCAGCGGTTTCATCGAAAGCCCCGTCGGATGCGGTAGGAAGCGCAAGGATGACAGACGGGCGGCACGCCGCAAACGCGACCGATGGCCTACTTGCTGCTGACGTATTTCTCGCGGCGGACGTGCGGCACCGGCAACCCGGCGTTCTTCAACGCGTCGAACATCGTGTCGACCATGTTCGGGTTGCCGCACAGATAGGCGATGTCGCCCTCGGCCGAGGGCGCGAACTCGGGCAGCACGTCCTGCACGTAGCCGCGGCGCACGTCGGCGTGGGCGGCCGGGTGGTCGTCGGCGGGCAGCTCGCGGCTGAAGCACGGCACGAAGCGGAAGCCCGGGTGCGTCCGGGCGAACGCGCGGAAATCGTCGCCGTACAGCAGCTCCTCCGGATTGCGGCAGCCGAACAGCAGCACCACCTCGACGCCGCGCGTGCGCATCATCGCGTCGAGCTGCGGCAGCATCGCCCGGTAGGGCGTCACCCCGGTGCCGGTGCCGACGAGCAGGTAGCGCCGGTTGGTGTCGGCCGGCATCAGGCAGAAGCGGCCGTACGGGCCGCTCGCCTGCACGTGCTGGCCTTCGTCGAGGCCTTCGAACAGCGCGGTCGCGGCGCCACCGGCGACATAGCTCACCGCGATCTCCACCGCCTCGCCCGGGCCGAGCGCGTGGTCGTGCATCG
>CAMPHE010000371.1 GCA_946885815.1 uncultured Arenimonas sp. | reverse complement strand
GGTCGCCCATCGACTTGCCGGTGCGCGGTTCGGCGACGCCGGGGAATTCCGGCTTCAGGTCGCGGAACGAAAAGCCCTTGAACGCCGCGAGGCGCTGCGAATTGGTCTTCGCCATGTTCGCGTCGAGCAGGCGGCGGCGCATGCGCCTGGAGACGACGATCGGCACGTCGGACGTCGTGTCCGAACCGCCGCCGATGCCGGCGTCGATCTGGCCGAGCGCGATCTTGTTGCCGACGGTGATCACCGTGTCCAGGCCGGTGCCGCAGGCGCGCTGCAGCGTGATGCCGGGCGTCAGCGGACTCAGCCCGGACGACAGCGCCGCCTCGCGGCCGAGGTTCCAGTCGCTGCTGTGCTTGAGCACCGCGCCCATCGCCACCTCGCCGAGCACCTCGCCGTGCAGGCCGAACTTCTCGACGAGCGCGCCGAGCGTGCGGATCGACATGCCGAGGTTGCCGACGTCGTGGTACGCGGTGTTGTTGCGGACGAAGGGGATGCGGACGCCGCCGAGGATGGCGACACGACGGACGGGCGACATGCGGATCACTCCTGGTCGGCGAAGCGGGAAAGGGAAGCGGGCACCGGGCCCCAGGCGGGGCGCAGGCGCCACAGGCCGGCGATCCACGCGCGGAACATCTCGGCGGTGGCGTCGTCGGCCGGGCGCGCGTCGAGCAGCGCCATCAGCCGGGTCGGCGCGGCGCCGGCCGCTTCCGCCTCGAGGATCGCTTCGAAATACGTGGTCCAGTCACGGCCGTAGTCGATGCGCGGGGCGGCGCGCTGCAGCCGCGCGCGCTCTTCCGCCTCGGCGCCGGCATCGCCGTCGGGCTTGCGCGCGACGAGCTGCGCATTGGGGGAATCGCCGATCACCAGCAGCGGCTCGAGGCCGACGCCGCGCACGTACGCGACCAGCTCCTCGGGCACGCAGAACTGGTTGCGCGCCACGTCCTTGCGCTGGCCCGGCGGCACGCGCGCGGCCTGCGCGACCTCGAACTCGAAGCGCTGCCAGCCGACCGGGTGCGCGAGGTTCCAGTGGTCGAAATAGAACAGCCCGCCGGGCCGCAGCACCCGCGCGACCTCGCGCAGGTAGAGCACCATGTCTTCCTTGTCCATGTGGATGAACACGGCGACGCAGTAGCCCTTGTCGTGGCTGGCGTCGCCCAGGGCGTCGAGCCGCGAGCCGTGGAGTGCGTCGAAATGCGCGTCGCCGACGCCGCGCAGGCGCTCGCGCGCGACGGCGAGCATGTTTTCGCTGATGTCGAGGCCGTGCCAGCGCGCGACATCGCCGGCCAGTTCCCGACCGATGCGGCCGACGCCGCAGCCGAGCTCGAACACGCGGTCGGTGGGCTGCAGGTCGAGCGCGGCGCGTGCCTGCGCGGCCGAAAACGCACCGGTCAGCCGCAGCGTGTGCTCGTCGGTGCTGCCATCGACGGCGATGCGGGCGCCCACCGGCGTCGCCGCCTTGTCGTTCCAGAAGGATTTGTAGTCTCGGAAATCCATGCTTTCTGCCACCGCGTATCATCGCGGATGATACCCCGCCGCTTCCGGATGCCCATGGCCGACACGTTCACCTGCTGTCTCGGCGCCGTCGCGATCGAGCTGCGCCCGGGCGCGTCGCCGGCCCGCACGGCGCTGGCGACCGTCGACGCCGGCGATCTCGCGCAGCGCGTCGCGCGCGACCTCGCGCGCGCGGCACCCGCCGCCGCGTCGCTCGATTTCGCGCTGGTCGCCGCGCTCTACGACCCGGTCGAGCTGCTGCGCCCCGGCTGGCCGCTGCACGACGAACTCGAGCGCCTGGCCGCGCGTGCGCCGGGGGCGACGGGTGGCCGGGCGATCGGCTTCGGTGCCGCCGGCGACACGATGCCGGCGCCGCTGCGCGGCGATCCCGACCACGCGCACGGCCCGCTGCGGCTGCTGCCGTGGCTCGTGCGCGGCGAGGAAGCGCAGGTGACCGCGGTTGGCGACGTGCTCGAGGCGGTACTGCTGGATACCGGAATGGCCGCCGCCGACACCGCGCTGGCGGCGCAGCATGGCTTCGGTGTCGATGTGGAGCATGTGCGGCTGCTGACGATCAACGACCTCGCGGCGATGATCGCGATGCAGTACGAGCACGCCGGGCTCGCGCCGCTGTGGCCGCTGGTGGAGGTCGCGCTGCTGGCGCCGGGCGGCGAGCAGTGGCTCGATGCGCCGCCCGAACCGCTGGCGCGCTATGCCGACGGCGGCGTGCGCATCGCGATGCTCGATGCCGACGCCTGGGCCGAACACGGGTTCGCGCCCGTCGGCGTCACCGGCGACGCGACCCGGCTCACGCGCGCGTTCGAGCAGTTCCAGATGCGCCAGCGCCAGTTCGCGGCGGTCCTCGAAGCGCACGCCATCCCCGTCACCTACGACCATTGCCCGTCGGGGCACGACCCGCGGGAAATCCTACGCGCGTGAATGCCCACTCGATGTGTTTCTCGACGCGGATCACGCGGATGAACGCGGATAGAGCAGGCACTGACGGATCCAGTCGCTTGATCCTCGTTCATCCGCGTTGATCCGCGTCGTCGCCTTCCAGAATGCTTCACCGAGGTCATTCGATGAGCCCTTTCTACAAGTACACGGCAGCGCTCGTACTGGCACTGGCGGCATCGCGCGCGACGGCGGTCGATTCGCCGATGGTCGAC
>CAMPHE010000370.1 GCA_946885815.1 uncultured Arenimonas sp. | reverse complement strand
CGCGGGCCGCGTTCGCCGCGCGTGCGGCGGCGATGCCGGAGCCGACGTTCGACGAATCGCTGCCGGTCGCGCGCGAGGCGGACGCGCTCGCGGCGCTGATCCGGGCGCACCCGGTCGTGGTGATCGCCGGCGAGACCGGCTCGGGCAAGACCACGCAGCTGCCGAAGATCTGTCTCGCGGCGGGGCGGGGCGCCGCCGGGATGATCGGCTGCACGCAGCCGCGCCGCATCGCCGCCCGCGCGGTCGCACGGCGCGTCGCCGAGGAACTGGGGTCGCCGCCGGGCGGTTTCGTCGGCTACCAGGTCCGGTTCAACGAGAACGTCGGCGAGCAGACGGTCGTGAAGTTCATGACCGACGGCATCCTGCTCGCGGAGATCCAGTCCGACCGCTGGCTGTCGAAGTACGACACGCTGATCGTCGACGAGGCGCACGAGCGCAGCCTCAACATCGATTTCCTGCTCGGCTACCTGAAGCAGCTCGTCGCGCGGCGACCCGACCTGAAGCTGGTGATCACGTCGGCGACGATCGACACCGACCGCTTCGCGCGGCACTTCGGCGGCGCGCCGGTCGTGAGCGTGGAAGGGCGCAGCTATCCGGTCGAGGTGCGCTACCGTCCGGAGGAGGAGGCGAGCGCCCGGCCGCTGGCCGAGGCGATCGTGGCGGCGGCCGACGAGATCACAGCGGGCGATCCGCTCGGTGACATCCTCGTGTTCCTGCCCGGCGAGCGCGAGATCCGCGACGCGCACGCGGCACTGGATCGCCGCAAGTACCGCAGCACCGAGGTGATTCCGCTGTACGCGCGGCTGTCGGCGCGCGACCAGGACCGCGTGTTCAGTCCCGGCCCGGGACGGCGGATCGTGCTCGCGACCAACGTCGCCGAAACGTCGCTGACGGTGCCGCGCATCCGCTACGTGATCGACCCCGGCGTCGCGCGCGTGAAGCGCTACAGCCCGCGCGGGCGGCTCGACCGGCTGCATATCGAACCGATCAGCCAGGCCAGCGCCGACCAGCGGAAAGGCCGCTGCGGCCGCGTCGCGGCCGGCGTCTGCTATCGGCTGTATTCCGAAGCCGACTTCCTGTCGCGGCCGCGCTACACCGATCCGGAAATCCTGCGGGCGTCGCTGGCCGGCGTGATCCTGCGGATGCTCGTGCTGGGCCTGGGCCGCGTCGAGGATTTCCCGTTCATCGATCCGCCGGATCCGCGCGCGGTCGCGGAAGGCTGGCAGACGCTGGCCGAACTGGGCGCGATCGATGCGGAGCGGCGCCTCACCCCGACCGGGCGCGACATGGCGGGGCTGCCGGTCGACCCGAAGCTGGCGCGGATGCTCGTCGCCGCCGGGCCGCTGGGCGTGCTGGAGCACGTGCTGGTGATCGCCGCGTTCCTCGGCATCCAGGATCCGCGCGAGCGCCCGTCCGACGCGCGCGCCAAGGCCGACGAGGCACACGCGGCGTTCGCCGATCCCTCGTCGGAATTCGTCGGCATCCTCAACCTCTGGGAGGCGTATCGCGTCGCGCACGAGGACCTGACGCAATCGAAGCTGCGCGCATGGTGCGAGCGCCACTACCTCGGCTTCCTGCGGATGCGCGAATGGCGCGAGCTGCATCGCCAGCTGCGCCTCGCGACCGAAGAGCGGGGTCGGGTTCGTTCATCTCCGGAGGTCAGGCCACCCGACCCCGGCCAGGCGTTGCATCGGGCGCTGCTCGCGGGGCTGCCGGCGCAGATCGGGCACCGTCTCGAGAAGGGGCAGTACGAGGCGCCGCGGCAGCGACGATTCCAGCTGTTTCCGGGCTCGGCGCTCGCGAAGACGCCACCGGCGTGGGTGCTGGTGGCGACCCTGCTCGACACCCAGCGCGTCTGGGGCCTGATGGCCGCGAAGATCGAGCCGGACTGGGTGATCGCGGAACTGCCGCACCTGCTGTCGCGCCGCCACTTCGACCCGCACTGGTCGCGCCGGCAGGGCCGTGTGATCGGCAGCGAGCAGATCTCGCTGTTCGGCCTGGTGCTGGCGCCGAAGAAGCCCGTGCACTACGGCGGCCTCTACCCGGCGGAAGGCCGCGACCTCTTCGTGCGCCAGGGCCTCGTGCCCGGCGAGGCCGACCTGCGCGCGCCCTTCCTCAAGCGCAATCTCGCGACGCTCGAGAAAGCGCGCGAGGAGGAGGCGAAGCAGCGCCGTGCCGGCCTCGTCGCCGACGAGGACTGGCAGGCGCGCTGGTATCTCGACCGCGTGCCGCCCGACGTGAATTCGGTCGCCGGGCTCGACAGCGCCTACGCGCGGATGACGCCGGCGCAGAAGAAGGCGTTCGAATGGTCGCTGGCCGACCTGCTGCCCGGCGAGGGCAGCGAGGCCGAGCGCTTCCCGAAATACCTCGCCGTCGGCGATGCGCGGCTCGCCCTGCATTACCGTTTCGAACCCGGCCACCCCGACGACGGCGTCACGCTCGACGTGCCGCTGCACCTGCTGCAGGCCCTCGACCCGGCGCGCCTGACGTGGCTCGTCCCGGGCCTCGTCGAGGAAAAGGCCACCGCGCTCATCCGCGGCCTGCCGAAGGCCCTGCGCCGCAACTACGTCCCCGCGCCGGATTTCGCCCGGGCCTTCGCCCAAGCGTATGCGTCTTCCCCGGCGGGAGGGCCTTCAGGCCCGGTCGCATCGGCGGCCGACGAC
>CAMPHE010000369.1 GCA_946885815.1 uncultured Arenimonas sp. | reverse complement strand
TGGTGATCGCGCCGACGCCGCTGACCGACTTCACGCCGCTGTTCGGCGAGCAGGTGGCGAAGGGCGAGACCGCGCGCTCGGTGGTGACGCAGTTCGACAAGGACGATGTCGAGGCGGTCGGGCTGGTGAAGTTCGACTTCCTCGGCCTGCGCACGCTCACCATCATCGACTGGGCGGTGAAGGCCATCAACGCGCGCCGCGAACGCGCCGGCGTGCCGCCGCTGGACGTGCTGGCGCTGCCGCTCGACGACCCGGACACCTACGCGCTGCTGTCGAAGGGACAGACCACCGCGGTGTTCCAGTTCGAATCGCGCGGCATGAAGGACTACATCAAGAAGCTGCAGCCTTCGAACTTCGAGGACCTGATCGCGCTCGCCGCGCTGTATCGCCCCGGTCCGCTCGGCGCCGGCATGGTCGACGACTTCATCGACCGCCGCCACGGCCGCGCCGAGGTGAGCTACCCGCACCCCCTGCTGGAACCGATCCTGAAGCCGACCTACGGCGTCATCGTCTACCAGGAACAGGTGATGCAGATCGCGCAGGTGCTCGCCGGCTACTCGCTCGGGGGTGCCGACCTGCTGCGTCGCGCGATGGGCAAGAAGAAGCCCGAGGAGATGGCGAAGGAGCGCGTCAAGTTCGAGGCCGGCGCCGAGGCGCAGGGCATCGACGCCGCGGTCGCCAGCCCGATCTTCGACCTGATGGAGAAGTTCGCCGACTACGGCTTCAACAAGTCGCACTCGGCGGCGTACGCGCTGGTCGCGTACCAGACCGCGTGGCTGAAGGCGCACCACGCGGCGGAGTTCATCGCCGCGACGCTGTCGTCCGACATGGACAACACCGACAAGGTGGTCACGTTCCTCGACGAGGCGCGCGAGCTGGGGCTCGACGTGCGCCCGCCCGACGTGAACTCGTCCGGTTACCGGTTCGTCGCGCTCGACGCGAAGACGATCCGCTACGGGCTGGGTGCGGTGAAGGGCGTCGGCCGCGGCGCCTGCGAGGCGATCGTCGACGCGCGTGCCGCCGGCGGCGAGTTCCGCGACCTGCTCGACTTCTGCCAGCGCGTCGACACCACCCGGCTCAACCGCCGCGTGCTGGAAGCGCTGGTGAACGCCGGCGCGCTCGACGCGCTCGGCGCCAACCGGGCGTCGCTGATGCTGCAGCTGCCGGAAGTGCTGAAGGCCACCGAGCAGTTGTCGCGCGAACGCGCCGCGGGCCAGGCGTCGCTGTTCGGCGGCGGCGGCGATGCACCGGCGATCCGCATCGAGCTGCCGGAGGCGCCGGACTGGCCGCTGGAAACCAAGCTGCTGGGCGAACGGGAAACCCTCGGCCACTACCTCAGCGGCCACCCGCTCGACCCGTGGCGCGCGGAGCTGCAGGCGCTGGTCGGCCTGGACCTGCGCGATCTCGACACCGTCTGGAGCCAGAAGAAGGATCGCCGCGGCGAAGCCCAGGTCGTCCTCGCCGGCCTCGTCACCGCGGTCCGCCGGCGCGGCGACAGCATGGGTTTCGCGCGCATCGAGGACGGGCGCGGGCAGCTGGAGGTGGCGTTCTTCCGCGAGGCGTTCGCCGAATCGGCGCATCTGCTGTCGCGCGACCGGATCCTGCTGGTCGAAGGCGGACTGGCCGAGGATCCGTTCAGCGGCGGCTTCGTGCTGCGCGCGCGCGGCTGCTGGGATTTCCGCCAGCTCTGCGCCCAGCACGCGCGCCGGCTCGGGCTCACCGTCGACCTGCGCGCGCAGGGCGCGTGGGAGCGTCTCCAGCAGGTACTCGCCGGGTTCCGCCCGGGCGCGACGCCGCTGCGCCTGGACCTGCTGACCGCGGCCAAGGCGCGCGGCGTGGTCGACATCAACGGGTCCCAGGGCGTGCGCACCGAGCCGGAGCTGATCAGCGCGCTGCGGGCGTTGCCCGGGGTGAGCCAGGTCAGCCTGAGCCTTCACCGCCCGTGGAGCCAAGGGGGCTGAGCGGCTAGAATCGCGCCCCGAGCCTTTGCTCCAGAGTCGTTCATGAATCCCAATTTCCTCGATTTCGAACAGCCGATCGCCGAACTGGACGCGAAGATCCAGGAACTGCGCCGGGCCAGCACCGGGCCCGCGGTGAATATCGAGGCCGAGGTCGACGGACTGCAGGAAAAACTGCGGCTGCGTACCGCCGAGATCTTCAAGGCGCTGACGCCGTGGCAGATCTCGCAGCTCGCCCGTCATCCGCAGCGCCCGTACACGAACGACTACCTCGGGCTGATGTTCGACGAGTTCCACGAGCTCGCCGGTGACCGCGCGTTCGCCGACGACGCGGCGATCGTCGGCGGCCTCGCCCGGCTCGACGGGCGCGCCGTGATGGTGATCGGCCAGCAGAAGGGCCGCGACACGAAAGCGAAGATCCGCCGCAACTTCGGCATGCCGCGTCCCGAGGGCTACCGCAAGGCGCTGCGGCTGATGAAGCTGGCGGAACGCTTCCGGCTGCCGCTGTTCACCTTCATCGACACGCCCGGCGCCTATCCCGGCGTCGGCGCCGAGGAGCGCGGGCAGTCGGAGGCCATCGCGCGCAACCTTCTGGAAATGGCCGAACTGAACATCCCGATCATCTGCACGGTGATCGGCGAAGGCGGTTCGGGCGGCGCGCTGGCGATCGGCGTCGGCGACCGCACGCTGATGCTCGAATACAGCA
>CAMPHE010000368.1 GCA_946885815.1 uncultured Arenimonas sp. | reverse complement strand
CTGCTGCTCGCCGCCGTCGTCACGGCTTCCGGCATCCTCGCGGCGCCCGCCGCCCCCGCCGCCGACCGCATCACCGGCGCGCCGTTCGCGACCCGCTCGGTCGTCTACGCACCGCAGGCGATGGCGGCGACGTCGCATCCGCTGGCCACGCAGATCGCGCTCGACACGATGCGCGCCGGCGGCAGCGCGGTCGACGCGGCGATCGCCGCGAATGCCGCGCTCGGGTTGATGGAACCCACCGGCAACGGCATCGGCGGCGACCTGTTCGCCATCGTCTGGGACCCGAAGACCGAGCGGCTGCACGGCTACAACGGCTCCGGTCGCGCGCCGCGGTCGCTGACCCGCGCGTGGTTCCGCGAGCACGGCCACACCGACGTGCCGTCGCACGGCCCGCTGCCGGTGACGGTGCCGGGCGCGGTCGACGGGTGGTTCGCGCTGCACGGGAAGTTCGGGCGCCGCACGATGGCGCAGAACCTGGCGCCGGCGGTCGCGTACGCGCGCGACGGCCATCCGGTGCACGACACGATCGCGTACTACTGGAACCTCAGCGTGCCGCGCCTCGCGAAATGGCCCGGCTTCCTGGAGCAGTTCACCATCGCCTGCGCACCGGCCGACACCGGCTGCACCGCCGGCCGGCGCGCGCCGCGCACCGGCGAGCTGTGGCGCAACCCGGGCCTCGCGGACACGCTGGAGACGATCGGCCGCGACGGTCGCGACGCGTTCTACCGCGGCGACATCGCGCGCCGCATCGGCGAGTACTTCGCCGCGAACGACGGCTTCCTGTCGGCCGCCGACCTCGCCGCGCACACCGGCGAATGGGTCGAGCCGGTGAGCGCGAACTACCGCGGCGTCGACGTCTGGGAGCTGCCGCCGAACGGCCAGGGCATCGCCGCGCTGCAGATGCTGGAGATCCTCGAGGGCTTCGACTTCTCGAAGATCGCGTTCGGCTCGCCGGAGCACGTGCACCTGTTCGTCGAGGCGAAGAAGCTGGCGTTCGCCGACCGCGCGCGCTGGTACGCCGATCCGGCGTTCCAGCAGGGCATCGATCACGACGCGCTCGTCGCGCGATTGATCTCGCCGGCGTACGCGGCGACACGCCGTCCGCTGATCGACCCCGCGCGCGCCGCCAAGGCCGTCGACGCCGGCGGCCCGCTGAACCAGGGCGACACGATCTATCTCACCGTCGCCGACGCGGACGGGATGATGGTGTCGCTGATCCAGAGCAATTACCGCGGCATGGGCAGCGGCATGGCGGTGCCGGGCCTCGGCTTCATCTTCCAGGACCGTGGCGAGCAGTTCGTGCTCGCCGACGGCCACCCGAATTCGTTCGAGCCGGGCAAGCGGCCGTTCCACACGATCATCCCGGCGTTCATCACGCGCGACGGCCGGCCGTGGATCAGCTTCGGCCTGATGGGCGGCGCGATGCAGCCGCAGGGCCACGCGCAGATCGTCATGAACCTGGTCGACTTCGGGATGAACCTGCAGGAAGCCGGCGACGCGCCGCGCATCCATCACGACGGCAGCACCGACCCCGCCGGGCAGGCGGTGGCGATGAGCGACGGCGGCGTGCTGAACCTCGAGAGCGGCTTCCCGCCGGAAACGATCCGCGCGCTGCAGCGGATGGGCCATCGCCTCGAATGGGCCGATGGCCCGTACGGCGGCTACCAGGCGATCGCGCGCGATCCGGAGACGGGCGTGTACGCGGGCGCGTCGGAGTCACGCAAGGATGGCCACGCGGCAGGCTTTTGAGAGCTTTTTTTCGACGCGGATAAGAGCAACACGCGGATCAACGCGGAAAAGTGCGGATAAGAGCGCTCTATCCGCGTTGATCCGCGTTGATCCGCGTCGAAACCGCGGTCACCCCACATGCCGGCGCAGGCGTTCGAAGGCGGTGGCGAGGTCGGCGGACAGCGGCAGCAGCTGCGGCCAGTCTTCGTCCTTCGCGGCCGTTTCGAGCGACGCGGCGGCGTCGGCCAGCGGGTGGGCGCCGACGAGGCGCGCGGCGCCCTTGATCTTGTGCGCCTGGCGCGATACGCGCGCCAGGTCGCCGGCGGCCTGCGCGGCCCGCAGCTCGGCGAGGTCGGCGTCGGTGGTCTGCAGGTAGTCCGCGAGCAGCTCGCGCGTCGCGCCGGCGTCGCCGCCGGTGATCGCGGCGAGCACCGTCGGGTCGAGCGCCAGCGGTTCGCCGTACACCTGCGGCAGCAGCGGCGACGCCCGCATGTCGCCGGCGTCCGGCGCGGTATGCGGCAGCCAGTGCTGCAGCGCCGCCACGAGGCCGGCGATCGCCACCGGCTTGGCGAGGTACTGGTCCATGCCGGCGGCGAGGCAGCGCTCGGCCTCGCCCTTCAGCGCGGCGGCGGTGAGCGCGAGCACCGGCGTGCGGGCGCGGCCGGTCGCGGCTTCCTCGTCGCGGATCGCCGCCACCATCTCGTAACCGTCCATCTCCGGCATGTGCACGTCCGACAGCACCAGCGCGTAACGGCCGGTGCGCCATGCGGCGAGGCCCTGAACGCCGTCGGCGGCGCTTTCGCTCGCGTAGCCGGCGAGCTCGAGCTGGCGCGCGATCACCAGCCGGTTGGTCGGGTGGTCGTCGACGATCAGGACGAGGCTGCGCTCGGCGATCGCGGCGTCCACCGTGGGCAGCGGCCGCGCGAGGAAGCCCTGCGT
>CAMPHE010000367.1 GCA_946885815.1 uncultured Arenimonas sp. | reverse complement strand
CAGAACGACCAGTTGTTCATCCGCGGCAGCGCCATGTCCGGCGCGCCGATCATCAGCGGGATCATCCAGTTGGCGAGGCCCACGAACGCCGGCATGACCGCGCCGAAGATCATGACCAGCGCGTGCATCGTCGTCATCTGGTTGAAGAACTCGGGCGCGACCAGCTGCATGCCCGGGGTGAACAGCTCGGCGCGGATCACCATCGCCATCGAGCCGCCGATGAAGAACATCACCAGCGAGAACACCAGGTACAGCGTGCCGATGTCCTTGTGGTTGGTCGAGTTGAACCAGCGCTGGAAGAAGCCCTGCCGGTGCTCGCCGTGGTGGTCGTCGTGCGCGGCGGCCTCGCCGTGGGCGTCGTGGGCCGTGTAGTTCGTTGCCATGGGGTCAGCTCCGGGCGTCTGGGGCGGTGGCGGCAGCGGCGATGCGGGCGGCACCCGCTTCGTCGCCGGCCTGCTGCGCGGCGAGCCACGCTTCGTATTCGGCGCGCGGCACGGCCTTCACCACGATCGGCATGAAGCCGTGGTCCTTGCCGCACAGCTCGGCGCAGACGCCGCGGTAGGTGCCCGGCGCGCGGATCTCGGTCCACGCCTCGTTGATGACGCCCGGGATCGCGTCCTGCTTCCAGCCCAGCGCGGCGACCCACCACGCGTGGATCACGTCGTCGGACGTGACGACGAAGCGGATCTTGGTGCCGGTCGGCAGCACCAGCGGGCGGTCGACCTCGCGCAGGTAATGCGGGTGCGCGGCGCCGTCGGGCGATTCGCCGCTCTGGCGGATGCGGTCGGATTCACGGTCGAGGCGCGAGATGAAGTTCACGCCGGTGCCGACGATCTCGTAGCGCCACATCCACTGGTAGCCGGTGACCTTGACGGTGATCTCGTGGCCGCGCGCGTCGTACTGCTCCTTCACGCGCGAGGTGGCCGGCACGGCCATCAGGATGAGGATGAGGATCGGGATGACCGTCCAGACCGCCTCCAGCTTCGTGCTGTGCGTGAAGTCGACGTCCGGCTGCGCGCCCTTGGACTTGCGGAACTTCACCATCGCGAAAATCATCGCGCCGAACACGGCGACCGCGATCGCGACGCAGATCCACAGGCCGAGCATGTGCATCTCGTACGCGTTCTGCGCCGTGCGCGTGACGCCTTCGGGCATGTTCAGCTGCCAGCGGACCGGCTCGCTGTCGGCCCACGCGGTGCCCGCCATCGCGGCGGACAGGCCGGTGACGACCCTGGCGCTTGATTTCATCGCATTCATCCGAACTTACCCCGGTTGTGTGCCCGACCCGCGTGGCCATCCCGGCGACCGGGAACGCGCGACGGCGCCGGCAGGCCGGGCGCCTCGCGGAGCCCGGGCCGACGGTACCGATGCGTGAACCCGGCCGCGAAGGTCCGCGACCAGCTACGGGAAAACTGCCTGATTTTACCGATGCCCGCTCCGGGGGGGCAAGCCGCGTGTTTTGCCGCCCCGGCTTCCGCCCTCCCGGGCCGGGCACTAGAATCCGCGTTCTCGCGCGCGAACGCGCGTTCGTCACCTGGACCCCCGTGATTCCGATCCTCACCCCCGAACTTCCCGGTCCGCCGGCGCCGCTGCGCGCCCGGATCACGGCCGCGTGGCATGCGGACGAGGCCGAGCATCTCGAAGGCCTGCTCGCCGCGGCCCGCCTGCCCGCCGACGCGCAGGCGAAGGTGCAGGCCACCGCCGTGTCGCTGGTCGAGCGCACCCGCGTGCGCGGCGCCGACCCGGAGATGGTCGAGGCCTTCATGCGCCAGTACGACCTGTCGAGCGAGGAAGGCGTGCTGCTGATGTGCGTGGCCGAGGCGCTGCTGCGCATTCCCGACCGCGCCACCGCCGACAAGCTGATCCGCGACAAGCTCGGCGAGGCCGACTGGGACCGCCACATGGGCAAGTCCAGCTCCGTGCTGGTGAATGCCTCGACGTGGGGCCTGATGCTCACCGGCCGGATGGTGAACCTCGCCGACGAGACCCGCCGCGACGCGATCGGCGCGTTCCGGCGTCTGGTCGGCCGTTCCGGCGAGCCGGCGATCCGCCTCGCGGTGCGTCAGGCGATGCGCATCATGGGCGGCCAGTTCGTGATGGGCCGGAACATCGGCGAAGCGCTCGCGCGCAGCCGCAAGGGCGACCAGGCCGCCTACCTGTATTCGTTCGACATGCTCGGCGAGGCGGCCTTCACCCAGGCCGACGCCGATCGCTACTTCGGCGCGTATCGCGACGCGATCCTCGCGATCGGCGCCGGCGGCCCGTATGCCGACGTGCTGTCGGCGCCGTCGATCTCGGTGAAGCTGTCGGCGCTGCACCCGCGCTATGAGGTCGCCAAGCGCGAGCGCGTGCTGGCCGAGCTGACGCCGCGCGTGCTGCAGCTGGCGCAGCTGGCGAAGGCGCAGGGCATCGGCTTCACGATCGACGCCGAGGAATCGGAACGGCTGGAACTGAGCCTGGACGTGATCGGCGGGGCGTATGCCGATGCGTCGCTCGAAGGCTGGGAAGGCTACGGCCTCGCCGTGCAGGCCTACCAGAAGCGCTGTCCGTACGTGCTCGACTGGCTCGCCGACCTGGCGCGCCGCGTCGGCCGCCGCATCCCGGTGCGGCTGGTGAAAGGCGCGTACTGGGACAGCGAGATCAAGAAGGCGCAGGCCGAAGGCCATGCCGGCTA
>CAMPHE010000366.1 GCA_946885815.1 uncultured Arenimonas sp. | reverse complement strand
CGACGTGCGCGGGCCGGCGCCGCGCACCGTCTCGACCGCCGCGCCGCTGCCGCCGGCCGCCCCGGTCGCGGACGATCGCGAAGTGTCGGGCACGGCGCGGGTGATCCTCGCGATCGAGGACGATCCGGCGTTCGCTTCGATCCTTCGCGACCTGGTGCGCGAACTCGGTTTCCGCTGCGTCGTCGCGCTCAATGGCGCCGACGGCCTCGCCGCCGCGGTCGCGCATGCGCCGAGTGCGATCCTGCTCGACGTGGTGCTGCCCGACCTGTCGGGCATGAGCGTGCTGGAGCAGCTCAAGCGCGATCCGCGCACGCGGCACATCCCGGTGCACATGGTGTCCACCGCCGATTTCCGCCGCGAGGCACGCGAACTGGGCGCCATCGGCTATGCGCTCAAGCCGGTCGAGCGCGAGGACCTGGTGGAGGCGCTGCGCCGGCTCGAGAAGCGTTTCTCGCAACAGGAGCACCGCGTGCTGGTGGTGGAGGACGACGCCAACCAGCGCGCGAGCATGACCGCGCTGCTCGGCAACGCCGAAACCCGCATCGTCGCCGTCGCCAACGCCGCCGACGCGCTGCGCGAACTCTCGGAAACCACATTCGACTGCATGGTGCTCGACCTTAACCTCCCTGACCTGTCCGGCTACCAGCTGCTGGAACGCATGGCCAGCCGCGACGACGTCGCGTTTCCGCCCGTCATCGTCTACACCGGTCGCAGCCTCGACCGCGACGAGGAGCGCCAGCTGATGCGCTATTCCGACAGCATCATCCTGAAGGGCGCGCGCTCGCCGGAGCGGCTGCTCGACGAGGTCACGCTGTTCCTGCACCAGGTCGAATCGCGGCTGCCGCCGGAGACGCAGAAGATGCTGCGCGAGGTGCGCGACCGCGACGAGGCGCTCGACGGCCGCCGCGTGCTGATCGTCGAGGACGACGTGCGCAACGTATACGCGCTCACCGCGGTGCTGGAACCGCGCGGCGTGCAGCTGGAGGTCGCGCGCAACGGCCTGGAGGCGCTGGCCGCGCTGGAGCGGCAGACCGCCGCCGAGCCGTTCGACCTCGTGCTGATGGACATCATGATGCCGGAGATGGACGGGCTGACCGCGACGCGCGAGATCCGCAAGCGTGCCGAATGGAACCGCATCCCGATCATCGCGCTCACCGCCAAGGCGATGAAGGACGACCGCGAGCAGTGCATGGCCGCCGGCGCCAACGACTACATCGCCAAGCCGCTCGACGTGGACCGGCTGCTCTCGCTCGTGCGCGTCTGGATGCCGCGGTCGACCCGCCCGTGAACGACCCGCAGGACCTCGAGCTGCGTCTGCTGATCGAGGCCATCTACGTCCGCTATCACTACGATTTCCGGCGGTACGCGATCGTGTCGCTGCGGCGGCGGCTCGCCGGCGCGATGGCGCGGTTCGGGTTCGCGACGCTGTCGGAACTGCAGGGCCGCGTGCTGCGCGACCCGGCCCTGTTCGCGCAGCTGCTCGATTACCTGACGGTGCAGGTGACCGAGATGTTCCGCGACCCGGCGTATTTCGACGCGCTGCGCGCCGAGGTGCTGCCGGTGCTGGCGACGTGGCCGTCGATCCGCGTCTGGGTGGCCGGCTGCAGCACCGGCGAGGAGGCGTATTCGCTCGCGATCCTGCTGCACGAGGCCGGGTTGCTGCCGCGCACGATCGTCTACGCCACCGACATCAACGCCGGCGCGCTCGCGAAGGCGCGCGCCGGCGTCTACCCGCTGGAGCAGATGGCGGGCTACAGCGGAAACTACCAGCGCGCCGGCGGCCAGGCGGCCTTCTCCGACTACTACACGGCGGCGTACTCCGGCGCGGTGATGGACAAGGCGCTGCGGCAGGCGATCGTGTTCGCCGACCACAGCCTCGCCACCGACAGCGTGTTCGCCGAAGTGCAGCTCGTGTCGTGCCGGAACGTGATGATCTATTTCGATCGCGAACTGCAGGCGCGCGCGATCGGTCTGTTCCGCGACGCGCTGAGCATCGGCGGGTTCCTCGGCATCGGCTCGCGCGAATCGCTGCGCTTCTCGCCGCATGCCCCGGCGTTCCGCGACGTGCGCACCGCCGAACGCATCTACGCGCGGGTGCGCGACTGATGTCGGCGCCGCGCGCGATCGTGATCGGGGCCTCCGCCGGCGGCGTCACCGTGCTGCGCGACCTGCTGCCGCGGCTGCCGGCGACGCTCGACGCGACCGTGCTGGTGGTGATGCACGTGCCCCCGGACCGGCCGAGCCTGCTCGGCGAGATCTTCCGGCGCGTGTGCGCGGTGCGGGTCGTGGAAGCCGAGGACAAGGCGCCCGCGGAGCCCGGCACGATCGTGTTCGCGCCGCCCGATTACCACCTGATGGTCGACGCCGGCCCGTCGCTGGCGCTGTCGGTCGACGAGCCCGTGCAGTGGTCGCGGCCGGCGATCGACGTGCTGTTCGAGACCGCCGCCGACGTCTACGGCCCGGCGCTGACGGGGATCGTGCTCACCGGTGCGAGCCACGACGGCGCCGCCGGCCTCGCGGCCGTCGCGAAAGCCGGCGGCCGCACGATCGTCCAGCAGCCGCGCGGGGCGGAATCGCCGACGATGCCGACCGCCGCGCTCGCTGCGGTGCCGAACGCCGAAGTGATGGACGTCCCCGCCCTCGCCGCCCTCTTCGCCACCGGCCTCCCTGCCGTG
>CAMPHE010000365.1 GCA_946885815.1 uncultured Arenimonas sp. | reverse complement strand
ACGATTCGCGCGAGCGCGCGTTCCTGCATTCGCACAGCTACACCGGCAACCCGCTCGGCTGCGCGGCGGCGCTGGCGTCGCTGCGCCTTTTCGGCGAGGACGACGTGCTGGCCCGCAATCGCGGCACGGCGGCGCGGATGGGCGCGCTGGCGGCGCCGCTGGCGACGCATCCGAACGTGGCCGACGTGCGGCAGACGGGAATGATCGTCGCGTTCGAGCTGGTCGCCGAACGCGGGTCGCGCGCGCCTTTCGCGGCGGAGGCCCGCGTCGGGTTGCGCGCGTACCGCCATGCGCTGGAGCGCGGCGTGGTGCTGCGGCCGCTCGGGGACGTGCTGTACTGGATGCCGCCCTACTGCGTGGGCGATGCGGAACTCGCGCAGCTCGCCGCGGTCACCACGTCGGCGATCGAGGAGGCCACGCGATGAGGACGATCCGCACCCATGTCGACCAGCCGCTGGCGGTCGGGCGGACGCTGCGGCTTCCCGAGGACGCCACCACGCATCTGCTGCGCGTGCTGCGGCTCGGCGTCGGCGCGACGGTGCGCCTTTTCAACGGCGACGGCCACGACTACGACGCGCGCCTGCTGACGCCGGACCGGCGCGGCGTCGAGGTCGAGGTGATCGCGCGCCATGCGCTCGACGTCGAATCGCCGCTGCGGATCACGCTGGCGCAGGGCATCGCACGCGGCGAGAAGATGGACCTGGTGCTGCAGAAGGGCACCGAGCTGGGCATCGCCGCGTTCGCGCCGGTGGTGACCGAGCGCACGGAGGTGAAACTGGACGCCGACCGCGCGGAAAAGCGGCTCGCGCACTGGCGCGGCGTCGTCGCGTCGGCCTGCGGACAGAGCGGTCGCGCGACCGTGCCGCGCGTCGCCGACCCGGTGCCGCTGGCGACGTATGCGGCCGCGGAAACGGCAGACGTGCGGCTGGTGCTCGATCCGCGTGGCGGCCGCGGCGCCGGCACGCTGGACGTGCCTCCCGGGGCGACCATCGCGCTCGTCGCCGGCCCCGAAGGCGGCCTCTCGGAGCGCGACCTCGCGACACTGCACGCGGCGGGCTTCACCGGCCTGCGCCTCGGGCCGCGGATCCTTCGCACCGAAACCGCCGGCCTCGCGGCGATCGCCGCACTCCAGGCCCTGCACGGCGACCTGGGTTGAAAATCTGCTCAGAGCAAATTAATTAATCTGCTCTGAGCAAATTATCACGCGGCCTGATCGAGGGCTTTGGCGATCAGCAGTTCGACGCTGACGAGATCGGGCACGGCCGCCGAATCGTCGTTGAGCATCACGCGCGCGTGCACGCCGAGCGGCAGATCCTTCATGTCGTGCTGCTCGACGAGCGCGGTGCGCGACACCGTCACCAGCCGCGGGAAGCCCTGCGACAGGACCGCGAAGAACGGCAGTTTCGCGTTGCCGCCGAGGGCCTTCAGCACGGCGACCTTCGCGCCGAGGTGGCCGTCTTCCGACGACCAGCCGGCGAGCCGCGAGAACGACAGCAGCGGCAGCCGCCAGCCGCGCCAGCGGACGCGGCCCAGCAGCCAGTCCGGCGCGTTCTCCACCGGCTCGGGCTCGGAATACGTGATGACCTCGGCGACGCTGGCGTTCGGCAGCAGCAGCCGGCCGGCGGTCACCTGGATCAGCACGCCGCGGATGTCGCGCTGGGTGTCGGGGGTGTTTTCCATGGTCAGCTCCAGCATTCCGAGATCAGGCGCGCCAGGCCCGGCACCGGCGCGGTGGCCGCGCCGGCCTCGATCAGCGCCTGAGCCGCGCCGGCATCGAAGCACGAGGCCGGGTCCTGCGCGAACACGCGGCCGCCGGCGGACTGCATCGCCTGCACCGCCGGGACGACGCCGGGGTCGCCGCCGCTGAGCACCAGCACGGCACTGTCGGCGGCGGGCAGCGCCGCGACGATGGTCGCGAGCGTGGCGTCGGGAACGAAGTCGAAGCCGTCGCCGCTGGACTGCACGCCCACGCCGGGCGGAAGCACGGATACATGGCCGGCAGCGGCCTTCCGACCGGTCACCGCGAGCTCGAGCGGCAGCCGGCTGGCCTTCGCCAGCTGGCCGACGAGTCGATCGTGCTTGCCCGTGTCCAGGTGTTGGTACAGCAGTACCGGCACCGGCAGGTCGGCAGGCAGCGCCGCGAGCAGCTGGCGCACGCCGTCCGGACCGCCGAGGCCGGCGATCACGAACAGCGCGCCGCGGCGCGCTGCCGTCGTCGCGGCAGCCGCAGGCGCCGGGGCGGCGGTCGCGGCCGTGCCGAACGGCGACACGCCCACCGTCGAACCATCGTCGCCCTCGAGCGAAAGCGAGCTCACCGGCGCCGAGGCCGGGGAAGCGGTCGGCGCGGCGGACGATGCCGGCGATGCCGCGGGCAGGGTTTCGTCGTCGACCAGGCTCAGCGTGCCGAAACTGATCTTCACCGGCTCATCCGGCGGCGGCGCCGGCCGGGCGGGGGCCTCGGTCATGGGAGCCCCGGCGTCCATCGGCGCGAGCTCGAGATTGCCGAAATCGCCGGAGAACACCGGCGCCTGCGGCGCCGCGGCCGCCGCGGACGCATCCGGCGACGCCGGATCCTCCAGCGAGAGGCCCGCACCGTCCGCCGCGCCGTCGAGTTGCAGCGGCTCGTCGAATGCGAGCGGCTCGTCGCCCGTCGCACGCGAGAAATCGGGTTCGCGGACTTCCTCG
>CAMPHE010000364.1 GCA_946885815.1 uncultured Arenimonas sp. | reverse complement strand
CGATCATCCGCGTTGATCCGCGTCGAGAAAAAAGCTTGCTGGTCAGGTACCCGTCGCCGAGGCTGTCTTGTCCGGCAGCGCGACGGAGATGTCGAGCAGGTCGCTGTCGCCGTCCTTGTGCAGGTCCACCTTCACCGCGTCGGCGTCGACGGCGATGTACTTGCGGATCACTTCCAGCAGCTCGCGCTGCAGCAGCGGCAGGTAGTCGGGCGCGTTGCGCAGGGAGCGTTCCTGCTGGATCAGGATCTGCAGCCGGTTCTTGGCGACGCTCGCGGTGTTCTTCTCGCGGCGGGTCAGGAAATCGAGGATGCCCATGCTTCAGCCTCCGAACATCTTGGCGAAGAAACCCTTCTTCTCCACCGTGGTGAACCGCATCGGCCGCTCCTCGCCGAGGATGCGGGCGACGGCGTCCGTGTAGGCCTGGCCGGCCGGCGACGTCTCGTCGAGGATCACCGGCACGCCGGCGTTGGAGCTCTGCAGCACTTCGGCCGCCTCGGGAATCACGCCGACCACGTCCAGCCCCAGGATCTCCTGCACGTCGGCGATCGACAGCATCTCGCCTTTCTCGACGCGCTCGGGGTTGTAGCGCGTCAGCAGCAGGTGCTCCTTGACGCGCTCGCCGTTTTCCGCGCGCTTCGTCTTGCTGGCGAGCAGGCCGAGGATGCGGTCGGAATCGCGCACCGAGCTCACTTCCGGGTTCACGACCACGACCGCGCGATCGGCGAAGTACATCGCGAGGAACGCGCCCTTCTCGATGCCCGCCGGCGAATCGCAGACGATGAACTCGAAACCGTCGTCGGCGAGTTGCTTGAGCACCTTCTCGACGCCTTCCTTGTTCAGCGCGTCCTTGTCGCGCGTCTGCGACGCGGCGAGCACGAACAGGTTCTCGAAGCGCTTGTCCTTGATCAGCGCCTGCTTCAGGTTCGCCTCGTCGTTGACGACGTTGACGAAGTCGTAAACGACGCGGCGCTCGCAACCCATGATCAGGTCGAGGTTGCGCAGGCCCACGTCGAAGTCGATCACGGCCGTCTTCCTGCCGGCCTTCGCGAGGCCGCAGGCGAGCGACGCGCTGGTCGTGGTCTTGCCCACGCCCCCCTTGCCCGAGGTCACGACGATGATTTCAGCCAATGTCTTTCTCCGGCCGCCGGCGGCGGCGTAGCGGTTGCGAGGGGGGTCAGTCGAGCTGTTCGATGCGGAGCTTGTCATGCTCCAGCCAGATCTGCACCGGCTTGCCGAGCAGGGCCTTGGGGATTTCCTCCAGCACCTTGTAATGGCCGGCGACGGCCACGAGTTCGGCGTGGAATTCGCGGCAGAAGATGCGGGCCGTGGTCGAACCGCCGGCCCCGGCGAGGGCCCGGCCGCGCAGCGCGCCGTACACGTGGATCGAACCGTCGGCGATCACTTCGGCACCGGCGCCGACCGCGGCGCAGATGGTCAGGTCGCGTTCCTGCGCGTACACCTGCTGGCCGGAACGCACCGGGTGCAGATGGACGAGGCCGGGTTCGGTGCGCGGCGCCGCCGGTGCGGGCGCCGGTGCGGCGGCGGGCGCCGCGGCCGCTGCCGGCGCGGGCGCCGGTTCGACCGCGCGGGCGACAGGCTCGCCGTCGCCGCGTTCGTAAGATGCGCGGAATTTCGCCAGCAGCGGCAGGCCGACCTCGCGCGCCAGCGCTTCGACCGCGGACGTGCCGTAGGCGAGGGCGACCGGCAGCACCCCGGCACCGCGCAGCGCGTCGAGCAGGGCGCGGGTTTCGTCGGCGGCGGGGCAGCGGCTCAGACCGCCGAAATCGATCACCACCGCCGCGCGTTCGAACAGCTTCGGGGCCCGCTGCACGCGCTCGGCCATCTCGGCGGCGAGGCGCGCCGCGTCGAGCGTGCGAACGCGCAGGTTGGCGATGCCCACCAGGCCGAACTTCAGTTCGCCGGCCTGTTCGTAATCGGGAGCCTGCGCCGCCACGTCAGGTACCCGTCGCGCGGGACGGGTGGCGCCCCGGCAGCGAACGCGCGCGCAGCCACGGCACGTCCGGCAGGCCGGACGGGTAGTGCGCGGCGACCCATGGCTGGCTCGCCAGTTCCTTGGTCAGCATCGACGCGCGGATGCCGGTGCCGTCCATCACCTGCTGCCCGGCCTCGCGGAAACCGAACGCGCCGTGGAACAGCAGCGCCGGGTCGTTGCCGCTCTGCAGGAACACCTCGCAGCACAGGAGCGGCCAGCGCACCTCGGCGAAGCTCTGCACGTCGGCGTAGAACGCCCGGCCGCGACCGCCGCCGCGGCGCGGCCGGGCGATCACGATGCGGTCGACGTAAAGGAAGCGGTCGTAACGATCGCGGAACCAGCGGAAATTCGGGCTGTCGTGCGGCGCGTCATGCGCCAGCGCGACGAGGAAACCGGTGATCGTGCCGTCCTGTTCGGCGACACGGAAATAATCGGCGTTTTCCCAGAAGAACCGGACCTTGGCGGCATCCATCGGCAGGATCGACGCGCCGGCGGCGTTGTTCAGCGCGAGGACGGAATCCAGCTCGTGCTCGCGCACGTCGCGGATGGTGATCGGCATTGCGGTGGAACTCCGATGGCGGAAGGGCCGCCGGCGACGGGGCGGGCGATCGGGCCGGGATTATCGCATGCCCCGCGGGGGCGGCGGCGGCGCATGACTTCCGGGGCGTCGCCGCCGCCGCGCGCGGCCCTATGA
>CAMPHE010000363.1 GCA_946885815.1 uncultured Arenimonas sp. | reverse complement strand
GCTGGGCGTGGTCACCGACACCGACGACGCCGACGGCGCGGTGCTGCGCACGCGTCCGGTGCCGTCGCTGGCGCGCGGTGACGTCGAAGCGGCGCTGGCCGCCTTCACGGGCCGCATCCGGCAGCGTCCGCCGATCTACTCCGCGCTCAAGCAGGGCGGCGAGCCGCTCTACGCGAAGGCGCGCCGCGGCGAGGCGATCGACGTGCCCGAGCGCGAGGTGCAGGTCGACCGCTTCGAGCTGCTCGCGCTCGACGGCGACCGGCTGGTCGTCACGGTGGAATGCGGCTCCGGCACCTACATCCGCAGTCTCGCCCGCGACCTCGGCGAGCGGCTCGGCTGCGGCGCCCACGTGACGGCGCTGCGCCGGACCTGGGTCGAGCCGTTCCGGCAGCCCCGGATGCACCGGCTCGAGGACCTCGCCGCCGCGGCGGAAGCCGGCGGCGAGGCGGCGCTGGACGCCTGCCTGCTGCCGATCGAGGCCGGGCTGGCGCATTTCCCGGTCGTGGCGCTCGACGCCGAGGCCGCGCACCGCTTCCGGCAGGGACAGGCCATCGCGGTCTCGCCGCGGGCTGCGACCGACCCCGTGAACGTCGCGGGACCCGAGGGGCGGTCCCTGGGTCTGGGCCGGATCGACGACGCCGGCCGCCTGCGTCCTGTCCGCCTTTTCATGCGCTGATCGCCTTGTCCGGCCCCGGCTTTTGCCGGTACAATTCCGCCCGCTTTTTCCGCTTCATTTCCCCAACCGGCGGGTCGCGCGGTGCGGTGCCAACTCCGGCCCCGTTCCTGCAGGCTGCGCATCACAAGAGAAAACACCATGTCCATCGATTCCGCGAAGATCATCGAAGAATTCAAGCGCGTTCCCAACGACACCGGTTCGCCGGAAGTCCAGGTGGCGCTGCTCTCGGCCCGCATCGACCAGCTCACCGACCACTTCAAGGCGCACAAGCAGGACCATCACTCCCGCCGCGGCCTGCTGAAGATGGTGAACCAGCGTCGCAGCCTGCTGGGCTACCTGAAGAAGAAGGACGCCGCGCGTTACCAGACCCTGATCGAGCGCCTGGGCCTGCGCCGCTGATCCATGTTTCCCCGACGCGGCGCCGATGGCGCCGCGTCGCATTTGGGCCCCCGCCCGGATGCAAGGCCGTCGGGCAGGGTGCCCGCCGGTTCCGCGATCGCAAGCATGAGGACTACACAACGTGGCGAAAGTAACCAAGACGTTCCAGTACGGGCAGCACCAGGTCACCCTCGAGACGGGTGAAGTGGCCCGCCAGGCCAGCGGCGCGGTGGTGGTCCGCATGGCGGACACCGTCGTGCTCGTCACGGCCGTCGGCAACCGGAACGCGAAGGAAGGCATGGACTTCTTCCCGCTCACCGTCGACTACCTCGAGAAGTTCTACGCCGGCGGCCGCATCCCGGGTGGCTTCTTCAAGCGCGAGGGTCGCCAGACGGAGCGCGAGACGCTCACCTCCCGCCTGATCGATCGCCCGATCCGCCCGTTGTTCCCGGAAGGCTTCCGCAACGAAGTGCAGGTCATCGCCACGGTGATGTCGCTGAACCCGGAAGTCGGCGGCGACATCCCGGCGCTCATCGGCGCCTCGGCCGCGCTGGCGCTGTCGGGCATCCCGTTCGCGGGGCCGATCGGCGCCGCCAAGGTCGGCTACGCCAACGGCCAGTACCTGCTGAACCCGTCGACCACCGACCTGAAGACCTCCGACCTGGAACTCGTCGTCGCCGGTACCGCCAACGCGGTGCTGATGGTCGAGTCGGAGGCCCGCGAGCTGCCGGAAGACGTGATGCTCGGCGCGGTCATGTTCGGCCACCAGCAGATGCAGGCCGTCATCAACGCCATCAATGAACTGGTCGCCGAAGTCGGCGTCACCCGCTGGGACTGGAAGCTGGCCGACAAGGCGCAGGCGCCGGTCGACGCGCTGAAGGCCGCCATCGGCACGCGCCTGGAGTCCGCGTTCCAGATCCGCAACAAGCTCGAGCGCCGCGACGCGATCCAGCAGGTGAAGAAGGCCGTGCTGGCCGAGCTGGCGCCGCAGTGCGAAGCCAACGGCTGGAACCCGGCCGACCTGTCGAAGGAATTCGGCGAGTTCGAATACAGCACGATGCGCGACAGCGTGCTCAAGACCAAGACGCGCATCGACGGCCGTGACCTCGTCACCGTCCGCCCGATCACGGTGAAGACCGGCGTGCTGCCGCGTACCCACGGCTCGGCGCTGTTCACCCGCGGCGAGACGCAGGCCATCGTCGTCACCACGCTCGGCACCGCGCGCGACGGCCAGATCATCGACGCCGTCGAAGGCGAGTCGAAGGACCACTTCCTGTTCCACTACAACTTCCCGCCGTTCTCGGTCGGTGAAGCGGGTCGCATGATGGGTCCGAAGCGCCGCGAGATCGGCCACGGCCGCCTCGCGCGCCGCGGCGTGCAGGCGGTGATGCCGTCGATGGAGAGCTTCCCGTACACGATCCGCGTCGTCTCGGAGATCACCGAGTCGAACGGTTCGTCGTCGATGGCCTCGGTCTGCGGCAGCTCGCTGGCGCTGATGGACGCGGGCGTGCCGATCAAGGCGCCGGTCGCCGGCATCGCGATGGGCCTGATCAAGGAAGGTTCCGATTACGTCGTGCTCAGCGACATCCTCGGCGACGAGGACCACCTCGGCGACATGGACTTCAAGGTCGCCGGC
>CAMPHE010000362.1 GCA_946885815.1 uncultured Arenimonas sp. | reverse complement strand
CACCGGCACCGGCACCCGCTCGGTGTTCGGCTGGCAGATGCGCTTCGACCTGCGCCAGGGTTTCCCGCTGGTCACGACGAAGAAACTGCACCTGCGTTCGATCGTGCACGAGCTGCTGTGGTTCATCCGCGGCGAGACCAACATCGCCTACCTGCGCGAGAACAAGGTTTCCATCTGGGACGAATGGGCCGACGCCGACGGCGAGCTCGGCCCGGTCTACGGCAAGCAGTGGCGCCGATGGACCGGCAGCGACGGCCGCGAGATCGACCAGCTGCGCAACGTGATCGACGAACTGCGGCGCAATCCCGATTCGCGCCGGCTCGTCGTCAGCGCATGGAACGTCGCCGACCTGCCGGCGATGGCGCTGCAGCCCTGCCACACGATGTTCCAGTTCTACGTCGCCGACGGCGAGCTGAGCTGCCAGCTCTACCAGCGCTCGGCCGACATCTTCCTCGGCGTGCCGTTCAACATCGCCAGCTACGCGCTGCTGACGCATATGGTCGCGCGCCACTGCGGACTCGGCGTCGGCGACTTCGTGCACACGCTCGGCGACGCCCACCTGTACTCGAACCACTACGACCAGGCGCGCGAGCAGCTGACCCGCGAACCGCGGCCGCTGCCGCGGCTGCAGCTCGCGGCCGGCGCGACCGATCTGTTCACGATGGGCTACGACGACATCGCGATCACCGGCTACGACCCGCACCCGGCCATCCGGGCGCCGGTGGCGGTATGAGCGGGGCGGTGCGCGGGATCGCGCTCGTCGCGGCGCTTGACCACGCGCATGCGATCGGCCGTGACGGAGCGATGCCGTGGCACCTGCCCGACGACCTGAAGCGCTTCAAGGCGCTGACGCGCGGCCACGCGATCCTGATGGGCCGCAAGACCGCCGACGCGATCGGCCGCGCGCTGCCGGAGCGCCGCAACCTGGTGCTGACACGCTCCGGCGTCGCGCCGTTCGCCGGCATGGAGGCGGTGGCCTCGCTGGACGCGGCGCTCGCGCTGGCCGGCGACGGCCCGTTGATGGTGATCGGCGGCGGCGAGGTGTACGCGCTGGCGCTGCCGCATGCGACGACGCTGCACCTCACGCACGTCGACGCGCGCGTGGACGGCGCCGATGCGCGTTTCCCGGCATTCGACCGCGATCTCTGGCGCGCGGCGATGCGCGAACGGCACGAAGCCGACGCGCGCCATCCGTTCGCGTTCGAATTCGTCGACTACGTACGCGTCCCGCCGACCCCCGTACGCGCCCTCCCGGCGCACGCACGCCCTTCCCCCCGGTAGGAGCGGCTTCAGCCGCGACAGCCCCGAACCGAGGTCAGAGCATCGCCGTCGCGGCGATGCGCCGCTCGAGCTCCAGGTAACGCGCGAGCTTTTCCGGCGGCACCGCGCCGCGCAGCCGCTGCCACGCCCGCTCCAGCAGTTCGGCGTGCTCCAGGTCCGCTTCCACGAGGCTCTCGACCCCGTCGGCCGCGGCGCGGCCGCCGGCGGCGATCGCCGCGCGGGCCTCGCGACGTTTCGCCTCGACGCCGGCCAGGCCGGCCTGCAGCTCGTCGAACGCCGGCCAGAAATCGGCCTCCTCGGCCGAAGTCAGGCCGAGCGCGCGGGACACGACGATCTGCTTGCCGGACGCGAGCTGCGCCTTGAGTTCCACCAGCGTCGGCAGGGCCGGCGGCGTGGACTGGGCGAGGGCGGGGGCCGCCAGCGCGCAGGCCAGCAGCAGCAGGAAAACACGGGACATCGGCACGACCTCGGGGATTCGAAAACAGGGGGGACCATACCCCGATCCCCCCCGGAATCAACCCGCGGCGCGTCCCGGCACCTGGTGCAGGCGCAGTTCCGGACCCAGTTCCAGCGCCGTCAGCGGGCCGCCCCAGACGGCGCCGGTGTCGATCGCGTAGATGCCCAGGCCCATGAACAGGCCGAGCGTCGACCAGTGTCCGCAGACCACCGGCAGCTCGCGCGGCGCGTGGCCCGGCACCTCGAACCAGGGATACATGCCGGCCACCTGCGTGCCCGGCCGGCCCTTCTGGTCGAAGCCGATCTTCCCCGACGGCGTGCAGTAGCGCAGGCGGGTGAACACGTTGATGATCGCGCGGTCGCGGTCGGCGCCGGCGAGCTTCGGGTTCCACGCCGGCTTGTCGCCGTACATGTGGCGCGCGAGCTTCGGGAACGCGTCGCCACGCAGCTTCGCCTCGATCTCGCGCGCGCGCGCCTCGGCGATCGGAATCGTCCACTTCGGCGCCAGCCCGGCATGCACCATCGCGAAGCCGAGCGTGCGGTCGACGTGCATCAGCGGCTGCTGGCGCAGCCAGCCGATCAGCGTCGCGGTGTCGTCGGCGAACAGCACGCGCTGCAGGTCCGGGTTCACCTTGCGCTGCTCGGGCTCGCGGCGCGTCGAGATCGCCAGCAGCGACAGGTCGTGGTTGCCGAGCACGATCGTGCAGGCCTCCCGCAGCGAGTGGATCAGACGCAGCGTCTCCAGCGACTGGCCGCCGCGGTTCACGAGATCGCCGCAGAACCAGAGCCGGTCGGCCGCCGGATCGAAACGGAGCCGCTCGAGCAGGCGCTGCAGCGCGTCGTGGCAACCCTGCACGTCGCCGATCGCGTAGACGGCCATCAGTGCAGGGTCCGCGGGATCGACAGCGTGAAGCTGGCGATCGGCGCGTCGAACTCGGTGCCGTCGTCGGCGACCAT
>CAMPHE010000361.1 GCA_946885815.1 uncultured Arenimonas sp. | reverse complement strand
TCGGCGAGAACAGCACCTCGCAGCGGTCGGCCAGCGCATGTCCGGCCACCATCGCACGCGCCCATTCGTAGTCGGCGCGGTCGCAGACCACGAACTTCAGCTGGTCGCGCGGCGTCAGCAGCGGCAGGTTCTCGAGCCGGTTGCGATGCATCTCGCCGGAGGCCGGCGTCTTCAGGTCGACGACACGGCTCACGCGCGGGTCGACATCGGCGATGTCGATGGCGCCGGACGTTTCCAGCGACACGTCGAAGCCCGCGTCGCACAGCCGCGCGAGCAGCACGAGGCAGCGCTTCTGCGCGAGGGGCTCGCCGCCGGTGACGCAGACATGGCGCACGCCGAACGCGGCGACCTCGGCGACGATCGCGTCGATGTCATGCCACTGCCCGCCGTGGAACGCGTACGCGGTGTCGCAGTACGTGCAGCGCAGCGGACAGCCCGTGAGCCGCACGAAGACGGTCGGCCAGCCGGCGGCACGCGCCTCGCCCTGCACCGAGAGGAAGATTTCGGTGAGGCGCAGGCGATCGGCGGCGCGCTGCGTCGCGGTGTCGTCGATGGCGGTGGCGGCGGTGATCGGCATGGCGCGGCGGCCGGCGACGGCGCGCCGGCCGTGGATCAGCGGGGCTCGAGCGCCAGCGTGCGCAGGCGGCTCTCGGCCGTCGCGGCCGCGTCGGTGCCCGGATAGCGGGTGACCAGATCGCGCAGCGTCGCTTAGGGGCGGCCGGCCTCGCCGAGCGCCACTTCGCTGTAGCCGAGCTTCAGCATCGCGTCGGCCTCCTTGCGCGAGCCGGGATGGTCGCGCAGCAGCGTGTCGAACGCATCGCGCGCCAGCTCGAAGTTCTGCGTCACGTAGTAGCTCTCGCCGAGCCAGTACCACGCGTTCGGCACCAGCGTGCTGTCGGGGTGGCTGTCGATGAAGCGGCGGAACATGCGCGCCGAATCGGCGGCTTCGAAACGTTCGACCAGCGCGTCGAGCGCGGCCTGGTATTCGGCTTCCTCGGTGGCCGGATCGGCGACCAGGGCGGCATCGGCGTCGGCGGGCGGCGCGAGCGCCGGGTCGTCGGCCGGGTCGACCGGCTCGGCGTCGGTGAACCCCACGTCGGGAGTGCCGGGGACTTCGGTCGCCACGTCGGGCGGGGGACTGGATGCGGACGCCGACGGCGCCGAACCGGCGAGGCGCGCGATGCGGCCGTCGAGGTCCAGATACTGCTGGCGCTGCGTGCGCTCCATTTCCCTGATCTGGTGCTGCAGCTCCTCGACGAGGCTGCGCAGCGAGGCGACCTCCGTCTGCAGCTGCACGATGCGGTTCTGCGCGTCGAGATTGGACTGGGCCGTGCCCTGCGAGACCGTGTTGGCCTGGTTCTCGAGGCGGGTGACGCGTTCGGCCAGGCTCAGGCGCTGGGCCATGGCCGGGGTGGCCGCCACGAGGGCGGCCACCACGGTGCCGACGCAAAACGTGCGCAGGCGTCCCATCGCTTACTGACGGGCGGTGTAGACGATTTCGACGCGACGATTGCGCGACCAGCACGACTCCATCGAGTCGTTGCAGGTCGGGCGCTCTTCGCCGTACGAAACCACGGTGATCTGCGAGGCCGAACCGCCGGCGCCCTGCAGCGCGCCCGAAACGGCGTTGCCGCGGCGCTCGCCGAGGCCCAGGTTGTATTCGCGGGTACCGCGCTCGTCGGCATTGCCCTCGAGCGTGACGCGCGAACCCGGCTGGTCGTTCAGGTACTTGGCGTGGCACGCCATGATGGCCTGGAACTCCGGACGCAGCGTGTCCTGGTCGAAGTCGAAGTAGACAGTGCGCTGGCGCAGGCAGCTGTCGGAATCCAGGTCGCCCGGGGTGTAGCGGCCGTCGGTGACCGGCGCGGTCGTGACGGGGGTGCCGTCGCTGACCGGGGCCTCGACGACTTCGGGCTTGGATTTGCAGGCGCCCAGGGCCAGGGCGATGGAAGCGGCGATCAGCACGCGGGACGTGGTGTTCATCGGGTATACCTCTGGTTTTTATTCGGATGCAGTGGGTGGAATCGTTGTTTTTGTGGGCCCGTCCTGACTCATCGCTGCCGGTAAGGTGACCAGGCGGGCTCCCGGACGTCACCATCGGCCAAGACCAAACGCTGCCGCACCCGACCATCGGCCGAGACGGCATAAAGCACGCCACGACGGCCTTCCTTCGTGGCGTAAAGCAACATGCTGGCGTTGGGGGCGAAGCTGGGCGACTCGTCGAGGTTGCCCGGCGACAGCGTCTGCCAGCGGCCGGCGCCGCCGAACCCACGATCAAGGACCGCAATACGATAAACGTTTCCGCGGCCTTGTGCCATCGCTATCTTCTTGCCGTCAAAGGAAATAGTGGCCTTCGCGTTGGAGTCCCCCTCGAAGGTGAGGCGGCTCGCGTCGCCCCCCGAGGCCGATACCTGGTAGAGCTGCGGCTTGCCCCCGCGATCGGAGGTGAAGACCAGCGACGCGCCGTCCGGCGTCCACACCGCTTCGGTGTCGATGCCGTAGTGACGGGTGATCTGCGTGAGCGACTTGCTCGCCAGATCCATCACGTAGATCTCCGGGTTGCCGGTGCGCGACAGCGTCAGCGCCAGGCGACGTCCGTCGGGCGAGAACGACGGCGCGCCGTTGATGCCGCGGAAGCTGGAGACGACTTCGCGCGCGCCGGTGGCGATCTCCTGGATGTAGATCGTCGAATTGCCGCGCTCGA
>CAMPHE010000360.1 GCA_946885815.1 uncultured Arenimonas sp. | reverse complement strand
GCCATGCGCCGTGCCGTCCTGTTCGTCGCCGTCTGCCTCGCGTTCGCGCCGGGCCACGTCCTGTCCGCCGAGCCGGCCGCGACGCCGGTATCCGCCGCCGTCCTCGCCAAGAGCATCGAGATCCCGTACGACGCCTTCACGCTCGACAACGGGCTGCGCGTGGTCGTGCACACCGACCGCAAGGCGCCGGTGGTCGCGGTGCAGGCCTGGTACAACGTCGGCAGCAAGGACGAGCCCGAAGGCCGCACCGGTTTCGCGCACCTGTTCGAGCACATCGGCCTGTTCAACCCGACCGAGAACCTGCCCGGCGGCCTGATGCAGCCGCTGCGCGCGCTCGGCGCGACCGACTGGAACGGCACGACCTGGTTCGACCGCACCAACTTCTTCCAGACGGTGCCGACGGCGGCGCTGGAGCAGGCGCTGTACATGGAAAGCGACCGCATGGGCCACCTGCTCGGCGCGCTGAACCAGGAGCGGCTGGACAACCAGCGCGGCGTCGTCCAGAACGAGAAGCGGCAGGGCGACAACCAGCCGTTCGGGATGGTCGAATACGCGCAGCTGGAGGGGCTGTTCCCCGAAGGCCATCCGTACCGGCATTCGACCATCGGCGCGATGGCCGACCTCGACGCCGCCAGCCTGCAGGACCTGCGGAACTGGCACCGCGACAATTACGGCCCGAACAACGCGGTGCTCGTGCTCGCCGGCGACATCGACACCGCGACCGCGCGCACGCTGGTCGGGAAGTACTTCGGGCACATCCCGCGCGGCGCCGCGAACGAACCGGCGACGGCGGACGTGCCGACGCTCGACGCTCGCCGCGACGTGACCCTGCACGACCGCGTGCCGAACACGCGGCTGTATCGCACCTGGGCCGTGCCCGGCCTGCTCGACGCGGCCTCGGCCGATCTCGACCTGGCGGCGATCGTGCTCGGCGGACTCAACAGCTCGCGACTCGACAACGCGCTGGTGCGCGGCGACGAGAGCGCGGTGGCGGTGACCACGAGCTACCAGCCGTTCCATCGCGTCGGCCTGTTCGAGGTCACCGTCGACGTGAAACCGGGGCAGGACGTGGCGGCGGTGTCGAAGCGGCTCGACGCGCTGATCGCGGCGTACGCCGCCGAAGGCCCGACCGCCGACGAACTGGCGCGCGCGGCGACGATGGTGACGGCCAACCGCGTGCGCGCGCTGGAACCGACCGGCGGCTTCACCGGCAAGGCGGTGGTGCTCGCCGAGGGCGAGCTGTATGCCGACGACCCGGGCTTCTACCGCAGGGAACTGGCGGCGATCGCCGCGGCGACGCCCGCCTCGGTGCGCGCGGCGATGCAGCGCTGGCTGTCGCGGCCGGTGCTGGCGATCACCGTCGCCCCCGGCGAGCGCGAAGCGTATGCCGAAGCCGCGTCGGCCCGCCCGGCGCCGACGCCGGTGGACCCGCTGCCGATCGTGAAGCGCGACCCGATCCCGGACGTGGGCACGATGAAGCCGCTCGATTTCCCGGCGGTCGAACGCGCGACGCTGCGCAACGGCATCGAAGTCGTGTACGCCGCTTCGACGACGGTGCCGCTGACGCAGCTGGCGGTCGAGTTCGATGCCGGCACCGCCGCCGACCCCGCCGATGCCCCCGGCACGCAGCGACTGCTGCTGTCGCTGCTGACGGAGGGCACGCCGACGCGCGACGAAGTACGGATCGCCGAGGAGAAGGAGCGCCTCGGCGCGACGCTCGGCACGAGCACCAGCCTCGACCGCACCGCGGTGGTGATGAGCGTGGTCACGCCGAACCTGGCGCAGGGTCTCGACCTGCTCGCCGACGTCGTGCGCAACCCGGCGCTGGAGGCCGACGACCTGGCCCGCGTGCGCGCGCAGCAGCGGGCGGCGATCGAACAGGAAAAGTCGTCGCCGACAGGGCTCGGTGCCCGCGCGCTGCCTGAACTGCTGTACGGCGCGTCGCATCCGTATGGCCGCGCGTTCTCCGGTCTCGGCGACGCCGACGCGGTGCAGGCCCTGACGCGCGAGGACCTGTCGACGTTCCACCTGCGCTGGCTGCGCCCGGACAACGCCCGGATCTTCGTCGTTTCCGACCGCCCGCTCGCCGAGCTGCAGCCGCTGCTCGACGCGCGCTTCGGCGACTGGCAGGCGCCGACGGTGCTCGCGGGCACGAAGAACTTCGCGGTCGCGCTGCCGGCGCCGAAACCGCGCATCGTGCTCATCGACCGCCCGCAGTCGCCGCAGTCGGTGATTTTCGGCGGCGTGGTGCTGCCGGTCACCGGCAGGGACGACCTGGTCGCGTTCAACGCGGCGAACGAGGTGATCGGCAACGGTTTCCTGTCGCGCATCAACCAGGACATCCGCGAGACGCGCGGCTGGTCGTACGGCCTCACCGGCCGCGTGACGCTCGCCGAGCAGCGCAGCCCGTACCTCGTCACCGCGCCGGTGCAGGCCGACCGCACCGGCGAGTCGATCCGGGTGCTGATGGACCAGTACGCAGCGTTCCTCGGCGACCGCGGCGTCACCGCCGCCGAAGCCCGGCGCACGATCGACGGCAGCGTGCGGCAGATCCCCGGCGGCTTCGAGACCAGCGCCGCCGTGCTCGGCGCGCTGCGCACGAACGCGCTGTACGGGCGCGCCGACGACTACTGGGAAACGCTCGGCCCGAAGTACCAGGCGCTCGATCCGGCGACGATGGACGCGGCCGCGCGACGCGTGCTGCAAGCGTCG
>CAMPHE010000359.1 GCA_946885815.1 uncultured Arenimonas sp. | reverse complement strand
ACCCACCTGCTCAACCACGGCGCCGACCTGCGCGCGCTGCAGATGCTGCTCGGCCACAGCTCGCTGTCGACCACCCAGATCTACACGCTGGTCGCGCGTGAAGGCCTCAAGCGGCTGCACCAGCAGCATCACCCGCGGGCGTGACGCCGGGGCCATGCGACAATCGGCGCGAAACTTTCGCCGCCGTCCCGGGTCCGACCCGGTGATCCGTTCCGAGGAACCCGCATGCACCGTCGTCTTTCCCTGCTGCTCGCGCTCACGGTCAGCCTGACCGCCTGCGCGGCCGATTCCACCCCGGCGCCCGCCGCGACCACCGCGGCGACCGCGGCCGCCGGCCCGATCGTCACGAAGGCCGACGACGCGGCGATCCGCGCGACGATGAAGAAGGTGCTGCCCGACATGCCGGTCGATGCCGTGACGCCGGCGCCGTTCGCCGGCTTCTCCGAAGTCGCGGTGCAGGGCCGCGTGTTCTACGTGTCCAACGACGGCCGGCTGCTGCTGCACGGCAACCTGCTCGACGTGGCGCGCAACGAGAACCTGACGCGCCTGAGCGAAGGCACGCTGCGCCGCTCCGAGCTCGATGCCGTCGGCGCCGAGCGCCGCATCATCTTCGCGGCCGCGAAGCCGAAGCACCGGATCACGGTGTTCACCGACATCGACTGCGGGTTCTGCCGCAAGCTGCATTCGCAGATGGCCGACTACAACGCGGCCGGCATCACGGTCGAATACCTGTTCTTCCCGCGTACCGGGCCGGGCTCGGAAAGCTTCGAGCAGGCCGTCGCCGTCTGGTGCGCCGACGACCGGCGCAGCGCGCTGACCCAGGCCAAGGCGGGCACCGTGCTCCCGCACGCGAACTGCAAGAACCCGGTCGCGTCGGACTACGCGCTCGGCCAGCGGGTCGGGGTCGATGGCACCCCGGCGATCTACGCCGAGAACGGCGTGCAGATCGGCGGCTACCTCGCCCCGGACGAGATGCTGGCCCGGCTGGACGAGCTGAAGGTGCCGCCGGCCCGCTGAGCCGGCACCGGCGGCCCGGGTCCGGGCCTTCGGCTACAATGCGCCGCTCGTTTCCACGGATAGTGCGGACATGATCGTCCTCGAGGGCCTGCCGGCCCTGTCGCCGTTCCGGCGCGACCGTCTGCAAGCCCGCCTGCAGTCCATCGTCGAAGGCCTCGAAGTCGTCGGGGCGTGGCATGTGTATTTCGTCGACGCCGAGCCCGGCTCCGCGCCGGACACGGCACTGCTCGGCCGCATCCTCGAAGGCTGTTCCGGGCGCGAGCCGCTCGCCGGCGGCGCGCGGTCGCGCTTCGTCGTGCCGCGGCTGGGCACGCTGTCGCCGTGGGCGACGAAGGCCACCGAGATCGTCCGCGGCGCCGGCCTGCCGGTGAAGCGCGTCGAGCGCGGGCTCCGGCTCGACCTCGCCGGGCTGCCGGACGACGGCGACCCGCGCTGGCCGCGGCTCGCGCGCGCGCTGCACGACCCGATGACGCAATCGCTGCTCGCCGACCGCGACGCGGCCGCGCGGCTGTTCGCGACCCCGGCCCCCGGCGGCGCCGAATTCATCGACCCGGCCGCACTGGCCGAGGCGAACCGCCGGCTCGGCCTCGCGCTCTCCGACGACGAGATCGACTACCTGCAGCAGCGCTACGGCGAACTCGGGCGTTCGCCGTCCGATGCCGAGCTGATGATGTTCGCGCAGGCCAATTCCGAGCACTGCCGCCACAAGATCTTCAACGCCGACTGGACGATCGACGGGGAAGCGCCGGCGACGGTCGCCGGGCAGCCGGCGACGCTGTTCCGGATGATCCGCAACACGCATGCGCAGTCGCCGCAGCTCACGCTCAGCGCGTACAAGGACAACGCCGCGGTCGTCGAGGGCCACCCGGCCCGCACGTTCCGCCCTGATCCCGACACGCATGAATACGCGCATTCGGTGCCGGTCGAATCGGCGTTCGCGATCAAGGTCGAGACCCACAACCATCCGACCGCGATCTCGCCGTTCCCGGGCGCCGCCACCGGCGCCGGCGGCGAGATCCGCGACGAGGGCGCCACCGGCCGCGGCGGCAAGCCGAAGGCCGGGCTGACGGGGTTCTCCGTGTCGCATCTGCGCATCCCGTCGCTGCCGCGCGACTGGGAACAGCCGCGCCCGCTGAACCCGCGGATGGCGACGGCGCTGGAGATCATGATCGAAGGCCCGATCGGCGCCGCGGCGTTCAACAACGAATTCGGCCGCCCGGCGCTCACCGGCTATTTCCGCAGCTTCGAGCTGCCGACCGGCGAGCCCGGCGTCACCCGCGCGTACGACAAGCCGATCATGCTCGCCGGCGGGCTCGGCGCGATCGACCGCGCGCAGGTGAAGAAGCTCGACCTGTCGCCGGGCGACGCGGTGGTGGTGCTCGGCGGTCCGGCGATGCTGATCGGCCTCGGCGGCGGCGCGGCCTCGTCGGTCGCGTCGGGGCAGAGCTCCGAAGACCTCGATTTCGCGTCGGTGCAGCGCGACAACGCCGAGATGCAGCGCCGCTGCCAGGAAGTGATCGAGCGCTGCGTCGCTCGCGGCGCCGACAACCCGATCCTGACCGCGCACGACGTCGGCGCCGGCGGCCTGTCGAACGCGATTCCCGAGCTGCTGCACGACTCCGGCGTCGGCGGCGTGATCGAGATGGCGAAGATCCCGAGCGACGACCCGTCGCTGTCGCCGATGCAGCTGTGGAGC
>CAMPHE010000358.1 GCA_946885815.1 uncultured Arenimonas sp. | reverse complement strand
GTACTGGAATCCGTACGTGCTCGGCGGCGGCGCCGTGCTTCTGCTCGGCGGGCTGGTGTTCGCGCTGCGCGGCCGCCGTGGCGCCGAGCCGATGCCGGTGGTGACCCGCCGCATCTCCGACGACGAAGCGGTGAAGGCGAGCCTGCCGGGCGGTCGTGCGCCGGCGGTGGCACCGGAGGATGCGCCGGCCGACGCCGTGGCCCCCGCGGCCGCCACCGGGGGCCCGTCCGACGCGGCCGGGCGCGCGCTGCGCGACGCCGTGGAGGCGCGTCCGGACGACCTGGAGGCGCATATCAGCCTGCTCCGCCACCATTACGCGCGCGGCGATGTCGCCGCGTACGAATCGGCGGCGCAGGCGATGCGCACGCACGTGCGCAGCACGCTCGACCCGCGCTGGCGCGAGGCGGTGGTGATGGGCGTGGCGATGTCGCCGGGCAATCTGCTGTTCAGCCAGGCCGGCTGGAACGCACCGCGCTTCAGCGACAGCGGCGTGATGCCGGCGATGCCGCCGAAGACCGCCGCCGCGACGCCGACCACGGCCGAGCCCGTGGCCGCCGCCGAGTCGCAGCCGCCGGTCGTGCCGGCCGACCCGCCGGCACCGATGCCCGAACCGGCCTACGCGCCGGAACCGTCGTTCCTGCGCGACGAGCCGCCCGCGCCGGCCGTGGCCGCCGCCCCGGCGCCGCCGGCCGATGACGGCGACCACGGCGATGCGCTGCTCGCGGCCGAGCTGCAGGCGCTCGATGCCGACCTGACCGCGGAGCGGCTGCCCGACCCCGACACGTCCGCCGTCGACCTCGACCTCGATCCCGCCGCCGAGGCCGGCGCCGAGGAGGACGGCAGCGCGACGAAGATCGAACTGGCCCGCGCGTACCTCGACATCGGCGACGTCGACGGCGCCCGCGGGATGCTGGAGGAAGTGCTGGCCGAGGGCGGTCCGCGCGGCCGCGCCGAAGCCTCGCAGCTCCTGAAGGAGATCGGCTGACGCTTTCCGCCGGACCGATGCGCTACGCCCTCGGCATCGAATACGACGGCAGCGGCTTCCAGGGCTGGCAGCGGCTGTCGCACGGGCCGTCGGTGCAGGCGGCGGTGGAGCAGGCGCTGTCGTTCGTCGTCGACCACCCGCTCGAGGTGGTCTGCGCCGGCCGCACGGACGCCGGCGTCCATGGCGCCTGCCAGGTCGTGCATTTCGACACCGCCGCGGCGCGCACGCCGTACGCGCTGCGACAGGGCGCCAACACCCGCCTGCCGAAGTCCGTCGCGGTCCTCTGGGCGCAGGTCGTCGCCGGGGATTTCCACGCCCGCTACAGCGCGCGGGCGCGTCGCTACCGCTACACGATCCTGAACCGCGACGTGCGCCCGGCGCTGTTGCGCGACCACCTGACGTGGGAGCGGCGGCCGCTCGATGCGGCGGCGATGCACCGGGCGGCGCAGCCGCTGGTGGGCGAGCACGATTTCGGGGCCTTCCGCGCGGTGCAGTGCCAGGCCCGGCACGCGGTGCGCGACGTCCACGCGATCGACGTGCGCCGCGACGGCGAGCACGTGGTGGTCGAAGTGCAGGCGAACGCGTTCCTGCACCACATGGTGCGCAACATCGTCGGCAGCCTGCTGCCGGTCGGGCGCGGCGAGCAGCCGGAGGCGTGGCCCGGCCAGCTGCTCGCAGGGCGCGATCGCCGCGTCGCCGGCCCGACGGCGCCGTCGGCCGGCCTCGTGTTCCTCGGCCCGCGCTACCCGGCCGCCTGGGGCCTGCCCGCCGCCGTCACGCTCTGAAGCGCCGCGCGGCCTGCACGGCAGGCACACGCGCGGCCCCTACAATCGGCGGATGCGTACCCGGATCAAGTTCTGCGGGATGACCCGTCCCGGCGACGTGCGGCTGGCGGTGGAAATGGGCGTCGACGCGCTCGGTTTCGTGTTCGCACCCGACAGCCCGCGGCGGATCGCGCCCGAACAGGCGGAGGGCCTGCGACAGGCGGTGCCGCCGCTGGTGGATGTGGTCGCCCTGTTCATGGACAACCCGGGCAGCGAAGTCACGGCCGCGGTGCGCGCGCTGCGGCCGACGCTGCTGCAGTTCCACGGGGCCGAGGACGACGCGTTCTGTCGCGGTTTCGGGCTGCCCTTCATCAAGACGCTGGCGATGGGCGCGGGCGCGGCCGGTGCGGCGCGCGCGCGGAAACGCTACCCTTCGGCCAGTGCTTTCCTGCTCGACGGCCATGCGCCCGGCCACGCCGGCGGCAGCGGCGAGCGGTTCGACTGGACCACGATCCCGCCGCTGGGCAAGCCGGTGTTCCTCGCCGGCGGGCTGGCCGCGGACGTCGTCGGCCAGGCGATCCGGGTCGCGCGGCCGTACGCGGTCGACGTCTCCAGCGGGATCGAGAGCGCGCCGGGCCGCAAGGACGGCGGCCGGATGCAGCAGTTCGTCGACGAGGTCAGGCGTGCAGACAGCAGGAGCGGGGAATGACGGGTCGCCGGACGCCACCGGCCACTTCGGCGCGTACGGCGGGATCTACGTCGCCGAGACGCTGATCGAACCGCTGCGCGAGCTGCGGGCGGCCTACGAGGCCTGCCGCGACGACCCGGCGTTCCTCGCCGAACTGCAGCACGACTACCGCCATTACGTCGGTCGCCCGAGCCCGGTTTACGAAGCGGCGCGGCTGTCCGCGCACGTCGGCGGCGCGCGCATCCTGCTCAAGCGCGAGGACCTGAACCACACCGGCGCGCACAAGA
>CAMPHE010000357.1 GCA_946885815.1 uncultured Arenimonas sp. | reverse complement strand
TCGCCGGTGAGTGCCGGCTGCAGCTGTTCGCGGTCGAAGGAACTGGGTCGATTCATCGGTCTCGTCGCCGGGATTGGCGCGGGTTCGCCCGCGCTTTCGGAGTGCAACCATGACATAGATCAGGGGGTGCATCCGTACGCACGCGTAGGTGCGCCGGCTCCGTAATGGACGCCACCGCGAATGCCCGGCGCCCTGCCCGCGCGGTAGACTTCACGGTTCCAATGGATCGGGAGCACGGCATGGGCGCGGCGCGAGTGGTGGTCACGGGTGCGGCAGGCGCGCTGGGGCGCGTCGTCGCGCGGCGATTCATCGACGGCGGGCATCCGGTCGTGCTGGTGGACCTGGACGAAGCGGCGCTGCGGCGCGCGCATGGCGATGCGCCGGCGTCCGCGCGCTTCGTCGCGGTCGACCTCACCGACACCGCCGCCGCGACCGCGGCGATCGCCGGCGCGCTCGCCGGGGAACCGGCCGGCGTGCTGTGCAATCTCGCCGGCGGTTTCGCGATGGGCCACCCGGTGCACGACGCCGACGGCGGCGACTGGCAGAAGATGATCGACCTCAACGTATCGACGCTGCTCGGTGCCAGCCGCGCGGTGGTGCCGGGGATGATCGCCGCCGGCCGCGGACGCATCGTCAATGTCGCGGCGGCCTCGGCCACCAGCGGCAAGGCGTCGATGGGCGCCTATGTGGCGGCGAAGAGCGCGGTCGCCCGCCTCACCGAATCGATGGCGCTGGAACTGCGCGGCCATGGCATCGGCGTCAACGCGATCGCCCCGAGCATCATCGACACGCCGGCGAACCGCGCGGCGATGCCGGACGCCGATCCCGCCGCCTGGGTGACGCCGGCGCAGTTGGCCGACGTGATCGGTTTTCTCGCGTCCGACGCCGCGTCGGCGATCCACGGCGCGGTGATCCCGGTGGTGGGCCTGTCGTGACGCGCGGCGCGGCCCGCTACGGGCTGCGCTTCTGCAGGTTCTTCTGGACGATCGCCGCGACGATCAGCGTGTAGGCGACCAGCCGCATCAGGTAGTAGATCGGCGAATAGTCGGTCAGGTGCGCGTGCAGCCCGGAATGCAGCCACTGCGCGCCCTGGATCCAGAACGCGAGCGCGAAGTACAGGAAGAAGCTGTCGCGGCTCGACTTCCAGAACCGCAGGAAGCACAGGCCGATCACGAGGCAGGCCATCACCAGCGCACCGGACATCAGGGTCGGCATCTCATTCGTCCTCGTAGACCAGGCCGTACACCAGCAGCGTCAGCGAAATCAGCGCCGTCCATTGCCGCTCCTGGGCGAGGTCGCCGCCCACAAGCGCCAGCTTGTCGAGCACCAGCAGCACGTTGTTGACGGTCAGCCCGCTGAAGCACAGCGCGCTCCAGTAGAGAAGCCGGGACCGCGTACGCCGGTAATGCGCCCACAGCAACACGGCGATTCCCAGCGACAGCAGCGCACACAGCGAATAGATCGCAGCGGCCATCAATCCTTCTCCTTGCGCAGCGAGAATGCATCCGCGAAGCGCGACGCCTTGCGGTCCACGTGGGAATGGATCAGCGCCGTCACCTCGCGCAGCGAGCGCGCGTACGCCCGGTCGAGATCGGCGAACAGCGACTGCAGCGCCGGCGGCTCGCGCCGGCAGCGATAGGTACGCGGCGTACCGTCGCATTCGAGCAGGTCGGCCTCGCACAGATCCTCGGCCAGCGACTGCGCGGCCGCGACCGGCACGTACAGCCGCCGGGCGATGTCTTCGGCCGTCCAGCCGGCGCCGGGCTCGCGCCACAGCAGCAGCAGCGTTTCGAGGTGGGGAACCGTCGGGATGCTCGTCAGCAGGAACCTGCGGACCCCGTCCGGTATCGGGTGAACCATCGTGTCGCCCCTGTAACCAGTCGGGAATTGTAGGCCCGGGGCGACACCCCCGGCCACCCCGGGAACATCTTTCCTCCCGTACACACGCCCTGCACCTTTCTGAAGATAATTTGCGCCGATGACCGTTCAGGGGAACGGCTCGAGCAACCGAGGTAGCGATGTCCACCCAGCCGCCCGTCACCCGCGCACGGCGCTCCGGCGCACGCCCCCACCCTGCCGCCGACGCCGATCCGCTGCACCAGTTGCTGGCGGCGATGAGCGCCGTCCGCGACGGCGATTTCAACGTGCAGCTCCCGCTGCACTGGGAAGGCCTGCACGGCAAGCTCGCCGACACGTTCAACGAGATCGCCAGCAACAACCGCCGGCTCGCGAAGGATCTCGCGCGCGTCGCGCAGAAGGTCGGTGGCGAAGGCGAGACGCGCCAGCGCGTACTCCCCGCGAACCGCCAGGGCCAGTGGGAAGAGATGGAGGTCTCGGTCAACAGCCTGATCCGCGACATGGCGCGCCCGATCGAGACGATGACCGAGGCGATGGCCGCGGTGGCCAAGGGCGACCTGAGCAAGACCGTGCCGCTGGATTCCGAAGGCCGCCCGCTGAAGGGCGAGTTCCTGCGCGCCGCGCACGTGATCAACCGCATGCTCGAGCAGATGTCGGAGTTCAGCTCCGAGGTCACGCGCGTCGCGCTCGAGGTGGGCACCGCCGGCCGCCTCGGCGGCCAGGCGCAGGTCAAGGGCGTGTCCGGCGTCTGGAAGGACCTCACCGACTCGGTGAACCAGATGGCGTCGAACCTGACGGCCCAGGTCCGCAACATTTCCGAGGTCACGATCGCCGTCGCCAACGGCGACCTCAGCCGCAAGATCACCGTCGA
>CAMPHE010000356.1 GCA_946885815.1 uncultured Arenimonas sp. | reverse complement strand
CGGTGATCTCGCTCAACGGCATCGTCTATTCGCAGTCGGTGCGCATCGGCGGCGACCGTTTCGACGACGCGATCATCAACTACGTGCGCCGCAACCACGGCACGCTCATCGGCGAGACCACCGCCGAGCGCATCAAGCTGGAGATCGGCTGCGCGTTCCCGCAGCAGCAGGTCAAGGAATTCGAAGTGTCCGGCCGCAACCTCGCCGAGGGCGTGCCGCGCATGATCGTCATCAATTCCAACGAAGTGCTCGAGGCACTGCACGAGCCGCTGAGCGGCATCGTCAGCGCGGTGAAGCAGGCGCTCGAACAGACGCCGCCCGAGCTGTGCGCCGACGTCGCCGAGCGCGGCATCGTGCTCTCCGGCGGCGGTGCGCTGCTGCGCGATCTCGACAAGCTGATCTCCGAGGAAACCGGCCTGCACGTGCACGTCGCCGACGATCCGCTCACCTGCGTCGCCCGCGGCGGTGGCCGGGCGCTGGAGCTGATCGACATGCACGGCAACGAGTTCTTCTCGCCGGAGTGATTCCGGCGCGATTCCCTTGGCCTATTCCGGCTCGCCCGTACCGCGTCTGAGCGAAAGCGCCGGCGGCACGCTGCCGCTGCTGGTTTACCTCGCGCTCGCCACGATGCTGATGGTCGCCGACCAGCGCGGCGGCTTCGGCGTGCAGGCGCGGCAGTCGCTGTCGCTGCTCGCCGAACCCGTGTGGTGGCTCGCGGCGGCGCCCGGCCGCATCGCCGGCGGCATCGGCGCGATGTTCACCACCCATGCCGAGCTGCGGGCGGAGAACGAACAGCTGCGTCGCGAGCTGCAGGTGGACAGCGGGCGGCTGCACCGGCTGCTGGCGGTGGCCGAGGAGAACGAGCGCCTGCGCGCGCTGCTCGGCGGCACGCGCGGCTACCGGCTCAACGCGAAGCTCGTCGGCATTCTGGACATCGACCTCGACCCGACCCGCCAGCGCATCGTGCTCGACGCGGGCACCGACGACGGCGTCGTCGTCGGCCAGGCGATGATCGACGCCGGCGGCGTGCTCGGACAGGTGATCGAGGCGTCGGACGACCGTGCCACCGCGCTGTTGCTGACCGACCCCGAGCATGCGATCCCGGTCCAGGTGGCGCGCTCCGGGCTGCGCATCATCGCGTTCGGCACCGGGCGCACCGATCGGCTCCAGCTCCCCAACATCCCGCAGAGCGCCGACATCCGCGTCGGCGACCGCCTGGTCACGTCCGGCATCGGCGGGCGGTTCCCGGCCGGGTTTCCGGTCGGCACCGTCGAGCAGCTGCACCCGGACGACACGCGACGCTTCGTGGTCGCCGAAGCGCGGCCCGCGGCGCGGCTGGACCGGGGCCTCGAGGTGCTGCTGGTCAGCAACGCGCCGAATGAAGCCGGCGCCGGCCCGCCGGCTCCGCCGCCGTCGGCGGCGACCGGTGCCGGTCCCGCGCCCGACACCGCCGCGCCGGATGCCGCACCCGCCACGGAAACGCGCCCATGACGCGCGTGCCGTCCGCGTGGCTGGTGTACGGCAGCCTGTTCGCCGGTGTCGTGCTGCTGGTGGTGCCGCTGCCGGCGGGCGTGCAGCTGGCGCGGCCGTACCTGCTCGGCATGCTGCTGTGCTACTGGCTGCTGGAATCGCCGGACCACGTCGGTCTGGGTGTCGCGTTCCTCTGTGGCCTCGTCGCCGACGTGGTCGCCGGCACGCTGCTGGGCGAGCAGGCGCTGCGGCTGGCGGTGCTCGCCTTCCTCGTGCAGCGCTTCCGCGCGCGGCTGCGTTTCTTCCCGCTGTGGCAGCAGGCGGGCGCGGTGTTCGCGCTGCTGCTCAACGACCGGCTGATCGCCGCCGCGATCCATCTCGTCGCCGGCGACGGGCTGCCGCCGTGGGCGGTGTGGCTGTCGCCGCTGCTCGGGTTCGCGCTGTGGCCGTGGCTGTTCCTGCTGCTCGACGGCGTCCGCCTGCGGCTTCGCGAACGCGCCGGCTGACGCGATGAATCGCGGCCCGCGCCGGCAACGCCTGAAGAACCTCGGCGCCGAGGCCGAGCAGTTCCGTCGGCGCGCGCTGCTCGGATTCCTCGGGATCGCGGTGGCGACCGCGGCGCTCGCCGGCGGCTACTTCCGGCTGCAGGTGCTGCAGCACGAGGAATTCCGCACGCGATCGGAAGCCAACCGCATCAAGCCGCGCCCCATCGTGCCGGCGCGCGGGCTGATCTACGACCGCAACGGCCGCCTGCTCGCCGACAACGTGCCGGCGTACCGGCTCGAGATCGTTTCCGAGGAAGTCGGCGATCTCGACGAGACGTTGCGCGCGCTCGGCGAACTGGTGCGGCTCGACGACGAGGACCTCGCGCGCTTCCGCGAGACCCGTCGCGCCACGCGCAGTTTCCGGCCGGTGCCGCTGAAGCTGCGCCTCGACGAAGGCGAACTGGCGCGGCTGGCGGTGAACCGGCACCGCTTTCCCGGCGTCGAGGTCGTGCCCTACCTGACGCGGCGCTATCCGTACGGCGAGCTGTTCGCGCACGTGATCGGCTATGTCGGCCGCGTCGACGCCGACGACCTGGAGGCGATGGGCGACAGCCGCTCGACCGCGCTCACGCACATCGGCAAGGCCGGCATCGAACGTTTCCACGAGCTGCGCCTGCGCGGCGAGATCGGCTACGAGGAGGTCGAGACGAACGTCGAGGGCCGCACGCTGGGCGTGCTGCGCCGGCACGACGCGACCGCCGGCACCGACCTGTGGCTCACCGTCG
>CAMPHE010000355.1 GCA_946885815.1 uncultured Arenimonas sp. | reverse complement strand
TCGTTTTACGGCAATAGGTCGGAGGTCACCGCCATGCCCGCCACCGCGTCTCCCGCGCTCGCCCTCTCGCGGCTGCTGCTGCAGCTGTGCCGCGTCCTGAACGCGTTGACCGGCGTCGGCCTCGTCGTCGCGTTCGCCGCCTCCTTCCCGTACGCCGACACGTTCGCGGCGTTCTTCACCAAGGGGCCGGCGACGATCGGTTCGCAGTGGCTGCTGCCGGTGCTGCGGCTGTGGATGGTGGCGGCGCTGCCGATGGTCGCGGCGGTGCATGTCTTCCTGTCGCGGCTGCTCGCCGTGGTCGACACCGTGCGCGACGGCGATCCGTTCGTGCCGGCGAACGCGGCGCGGCTGCGGACGATCGCGTGGTGCGGCTTCGCGATCGAATGCCTGCGGCTGGTGTTCGGCGTGTTCGCCGGCCTGATGGACGCGGCGGGCTCCAACATCCCGTGGTCGTTCTCGCTCAACGGCTGGCTCGCGGTCGGGCTGCTGTTCGTGCTGGCGCAGGTGTTCGCCGAAGGCACGCGCCTGCGCGACGACCTGCACGGGATGGTGTGAGATGGCCATCGTCGTGACGCTCGACGAGATGCTGCACGCGCGCCGGATGACGCTGACCGAACTCTCGGCGCACGTCGGCATCACGCTCGCGAACCTGTCGATCCTGAAGACGGGCAAGGCCAAGGGGCTGCGCTTCGAGACGCTCGCGGCGATCTGCGCGGCGCTCGACTGCCAGCCCGGCGACCTGCTGCGCTACGTGCCCGGCGACGGGGACGCGCCATGAACGCGCTGATGGCGGTGCACATCGCCGGTGGTTCCGTGGCGCTGGCGGCGGGCGCGGTCGCGGCGCTGTCGCGCAAGGGCGGGCGCATGCACGTCAATGCCGGCCGGGTGTTCGTTGTGGCGATGCTCGTGCTCGGGCTCACCGCGGCGGTGCTCGACATGCGCAAGGTGCCGGCGCAGTCCCCGGGCGGCGGACTCGCGATCGTCTACTTCGTGCTGACCGGCTGGGCGGCGATGCGCTCGCGCGGCGGCTGGCGCGCGCGGCTCGCCGAGGCCCTCGGCTGCGCGTTCGCGTGGACGGTGGCGACCGGCTGCGTGCTGGCCGCGATGGCGATGCTGCGCGGCGAACTCGCGGTGCACGGCCCGCCCGGTCCGTACGGCCTGCTGGTATTCGCGGCGATCGTCGCGCTCGCCGGCCTCGGCGACCTGCGCTGGCTGTCGCTGCGCGTGCCGGACGCGACACAGCGTCGGCGGCGCCACGGCACGCGGCTGGCGGTCGCGCTGTTCATGGCCAGCGGCGCGTTCTTCCTCGGCCAGCAGGACGTGATGCCGCTGGCGTGGCGCGGTTCGCCATGGTGGTTCCTGCCGGCGATGGCGCCGTGGCTGCTGGTGCCGTTCGCGCTGTGGCGGCGCCGCGGTCCGGTGCGGGCCGCGCACGCCTGACGCGGTACGCTGGCGCGAACTCCGGGGAGATCGCGCATGGAAACGTTCGACGTGCAGCTGCTGTCGGGGCAAGGCGTGCTGATGCTCGCCGGCCTCGTCATCGTTCCGGCGCTCGCCGTCTGGGGCATCGCCCGCGCGGCGAAGCAGGCGAAGGCGGGCTGGATCGGCCTCGCCTGCGCCGCGATCTCGCTGGCGGCCGTGGCGTTCATCGTCGTGCCGATGCTCGACACGCGCGTGCGACTCGCCGACGACGGCCTGCAGGTCGACGGCGGGCGCTACGCGGTGACGGTGCCGTACGCCGACATCGACATCGACCGCATCGCGCTCGCGAGCGCGGGCCCCTTGCCGCGCCTGCGCACGCGCACCAATGGCATCGGCCTGCCGGGCGGGTCGCTGGGGTGGTTCCGGTCCGACGACCGCCGCGTGTTCGCGGCGTATTCGGGCGCGCCGGGGTCCGTGTTCATCCCGACCCGCGGCGGGTTCGACCTGATGCTGTCGCCGGACGACGCCGCGCGGCTGGTCGCGGGCCTGCGGCAGCGAGTCGACCGCCCCCACGAGTGATAGGCTTGCCGGCGAAGGGGAGTAGCTCCCGATCGCTGTCGCCGTCATTACGAGCCCCGGCTCCGGTGCAGCAGCCGTCCGCGTTCCGCGGCGGCGAGCAAGACCTTCGCCGATCCATCGCGGCGAAGGCGGTATCCGTTCTTCGTCGCGACCCTTTCGCACCGGAGGACCGCATGCTCTGCCCCCACTGCACCAACACCACACTGGCGATGACCGAACGCCAGGGCATCGAGATCGACTATTGCCCCACCTGCCGCGGCATCTGGCTCGACCGCGGCGAGCTCGATCGTCTGATCGAACGCGCCGAGCGCGACGCCGCGCCGGCGGCGGCCGGAATGCCGCCGACGCCCCCGGCCGGCCGCGTCGAGCGCGGCTACCGCGAGGGTGGCGAGGGCGGCGAGGGTGGCGAAGGGGGCGAGCGCGGCTATGGCGGCCAGCGCGGCCACGCGTACGGCCACGGCTATCCGCGCAAGAAGAAGTCGCTGCTCGGCGACCTGTTCGATTTCTGAGACGCCCGCGTCACTTCCCGCCCCCGGAGCCCTGAATGTCGCTGCTCGAACTCGCCACCGACCCGCAGGCGTGGGTCGCTTTCCTGACGTTGACCGCGCTCGAGCTCGTGCTCGGCATCGACAACATCGTGTTCATCTCGATCCTCGTCGACAAGCTGCCGCCGGCGCAGCGCAATCGCGCGCGACGGATCGGCCTGTTCCTGGCGATGTTCATGCGCATCGGGCTGCTGTCGGT
>CAMPHE010000354.1 GCA_946885815.1 uncultured Arenimonas sp. | reverse complement strand
AGGGCCTTCAGGCCCGACCGCGCCTGCGCCTGCGGCGGCCCTTTCCCCGCCATCTCCGTGTCCCGCGATCGGGCCCGAGCGCCCTCCCGCAGCCTCCGGCCCGAGAACGAGAAACAGCGATACGCGAGCGCCAGACACCCGAGCGACACCCCGATCCACGCGGCCCGGTTCGACAGCAGATCACCCGCGAAGGCCGGCATCGCCGCGTTGCGCTCGGGGGTCGTCCAGTACCGCGTCGCGTCGGCGAAGGCGCGCGCGCCGAACGGCTCGGCGATCGCCAGCCACGACACGATCTCGGGCCGGCCGCCGAGCGACGCGAGCATCACGAAATACAGCGCGAGCAGCGCCAGCAGCCCGGCGTAGGTCGCCATCATCGAGCGCGTGGCGGTCGCCAGCGCGAAGAACATCGCCGACGTGAGCAGCACGTTCGGCAGGCCGATCACGAAGTACCCGTACAGGTGATCCGCCACGCGATTGGGCCCGATGCCGTCGTCGTCGGGCCCGGCGACGAGCGCGCCGGTCCAGATGCCGACCGACACCAGCGCCAGACAGGCCGCGGCGATGCCGAACGCGCCGAGGAAGCGGCCGAACAGATAGTCGCCCTGGCGGATGCCGGTCGAGCGCAGGATCGGCCCGAAGCCGGTGTCGTCGTCGCGCAGCACGGCGTTGGCGACGAACGCCGTGGTGACGAACATGAACAGGCACGAGATGATCCGGTACTTGCTGACGATCTCCCACGGCGAATTCCTGAAGACGCGGATGTCCTCTTCCATCTCGAGGCCGAACGCGAGCGACGCGAACGGCAGCAGGAACGTCGCCAGCGCCGTGCACCACAGCAGCGGGTTGCGCAGCAGGTAGCGGGCTTCGAACGCGGCGATGCGGGCGAGCATCGGCGAGCTCACGCGGCGCGGCGCGTCTGCGCCAGCGTCGAGAAGTACACGTCGGCCAGGCTGCCGTCGACCGGTGCGAAACCGTCGCCGGGGTCGCCGTCGGCGAGCACGTTGACGATCGTCCGGCCGCCGAACAGCCGCGTCGAGATCACCGCGTGCCGGGCGCGGACCGCGTCGAGCGCGGCGCGGTCGATCGCCTTGGTCCAGACTCGCCCGCGCGTGGCCGCGATCAGCTCGGCCGGGACGCCCTCGAGCACGATGCGGCCGTCGGTGAGCACCGCCATCCGCGCGCACAGGTCGGCGACGTCGTCGACGATGTGCGTCGACAGGATCACGACCACGTTCTCGCCGATCTCGGCGAGCAGGTTCAGGAAGCGCGCGCGTTCCTCCGGGTCGAGGCCGGCGGTGGGTTCGTCGACGATCACCAGTTCGGGCCGCCCGATCAGCGCCTGGGCGATGCCGAAGCGCTGCCGCATGCCGCCCGAAAACGTGGTGAGCGCCTTCCTGCGCACCGGCCACAGGTTCACCTGCTGCAGCAGCGTCTCGACGGTCTGCTTGCGGTCGGCCTTCGACACGAGGCCCTTCAGCAGCGCCAGGTGGTCGAGCATGTCGAGCGCCGACACGCGCGGGTACACGCCGAAGTCCTGCGGCAGGTAACCGAGCCGGCGGCGCAGCCAGGTCGGGTCGGCGACGAGGTCGGTGCCGCCGAAGCGGATCGTGCCGGCCGTGGGCGTCTGCAGCGTCGCGACGGTGCGCATCAGCGTCGACTTGCCGGCGCCGTTGGGGCCGAGCAGCCCGTACATGCCGCGCGGGACGCTCAGCGTCACGCCGTCGAGGGCGCGCTTGCCGTTGGGATAGACGTGGCTGACGTTGTCGAGTTCCAGCATGGCGTGGCCTCCGTGGCGATGGGAGGCACGGTGCGGCGCCGGTGTTGCGCGCGGATGTCGTCACGTTTCGCCGTGTTGCAGGTCTGAAATACTGCGGCCACGACGATGGCGGATAACGCTGGCATGCAAACCGGTGCGACCTCTGGCGATCTGGTCCTGATCGTCGACGACGACCCCGAGATCCGGCAGCTGGCCGGCGCGTTCCTCGCGCAGCACGGCTTCCGGATCGCCGAGGCCGGCGACGGCGTGGCGATGGATCGCGCGCTCGCGGCGGAGCGGCCGGCGCTCGTCGTGCTCGACCTGATGCTGCCGGGCGAGGACGGCCTCGCGCTCTGCCGGCGGCTCGCGGCGGCGCGCGTGCCGGTGATCATGCTCAGCGCGCTCGGCGAGGACACCGACCGCATCGTCGGCCTCGAGCTCGGCGCCGACGACTACCTGCCCAAGCCCTGCAATCCGCGCGAGCTGCTCGCGCGCGTGCGCGCCGTGCTGCGGCGCCGTGGCGGGCACGCACCGGAGCCCGCCGGCGGCGAACACTGGACCTTCGCCGGCTGGTCGTTCGACGTGCGCGGGCGCGAGCTGCGCTCGCCGTCCGGCGTCGCGACCGCCTTGTCGTCCGGCGAGTTCCGCCTGCTGAGCGCGTTCGTGGAACGGCCGCAACGCGTGCTCACGCGCGACCAGCTGCTCGACGCCGCGCGCGGCCCCGGCACCGAGGTGTTCGACCGGGCGATCGACGTGCAGGTGAGCCGCCTGCGCCGGAAGCTCACCGGCGGCGACGGCGGCGAGCTGATCGTCACCGTGCGCAGCGAGGGTTATCTGTTCAACGCCCGGCCGGTGCGGCGATGAAGCGGCTGGCGTCGGCGCCGGTGTTCGTGCAGGTGCTCGCGCTGGTGGCGGCGGCGGGGGTCGCCGGCCCGCTGTTCATTCTTCTGGCGGGGTACCCGCTGGTGAAAACCCCCGCGCAAAAACAATTAC
>CAMPHE010000353.1 GCA_946885815.1 uncultured Arenimonas sp. | reverse complement strand
CCCCCCCCCCCCGCCACACCACTTTCACTCCGACGAGCGCAGACGCGATCTCCGCTCGTCGCGTGGGCTCGAAGATGTGTATCAGCGCGACGTGCGCGCCGTAGCCCGTCGCGCCGCGCACGCTGGGCGTCGGCCAGTTGCCGGCCGACGACGGCAGGCCACCGGCGACCACGTCGATGACGGAGGCCGTCAGGTCCCCGTCGGCGTCGAAGTGCAGACGCGTGATCGCGGTGACCCACAGCGCGGACGGGACCGGCTGTCCCGAAACACTCGCGGGCGCGTAGCGCGCACGCGACGCGGAGCCCTCGACGAGGGCACGCAGCGGGGCGGGAACATCCGCGCGCCGCGCCGTCGCCGACACGACCGCGCCGTCCGCGGCGAGTTCGACGCGGACCGGCAACTTCCGCAGCGACGTCTCCTCGCCGCGACCGGCAGCCGAGGCCGGGACCGCCAACGCGAGCGACGCCAGCACGCAGGCGCACGCCGCGAAGCGGCGGAGCGCCGTCGCGAATGAAGGCTCGACGTTCGGGGTCATGCGGTCAGCGCAGATACGGCGCGACGTTGTCGGCGATGTCCGCGAACTCCGCCGCCGTCAGCGGAATCGCCTTCTCGAACGCCTCCCACGACCCCTTCGGCCCGGGATGGTCGCCGTACGCCGCGTCCGAGCCGAACAGGATGCGGTCGAGGCCGATCTCGCGCAGCGCGGTCGCCACTTCTTCGCCCTGTGTGTCCCGGTCGATGATCAGGCCGGTGTCGGCGACGTCGAAGTAGAGATGGCGGGTCGCCGGATGCCGGGCCTTCATCGCGTCGGCGAACACGCGCAGCGCCTCGGGCGAATAGGCCGCACCACCCCACAGATGCGCGAGCTGTACCGGCACGTCCGGTGCCGACGGCAGCAGCTCGTCGAGGAACCGCTGCGCATGCTTCGCACCGTACGCGTCGCCGTGGCGGAGGTGGACGACCAGCGCGAGGCCGGCGGCGTTCGCGCGCGCGAACAGCGCCTTCAGCTTCGCGAGGTGGTCCGGGTTCTCCGGGTCGACGTCGGACGAGGCGAAGTGCAGCTTGATGCCCTTGAACCGCCTGTCGCGGACGCACTGCGCCAGCGACGCGTCGGCGCCGGCATGCAGCGGGTTCAGGCTGCAGAACGCGACGAGCCGGTCGGGATGTTTCGCGGCCTGTTCCGCGGTCCACGCGTCCTCGGCCTGGGCGAGGGCGGGATCGAACCGCGCGGCGTTCGGCGACTGGAACCAGTACCCGACCGACAGCAGCACGGCCTTGCGCACGCCGCCCTCGTCGAGCAGCGCCACCATCGCGTCGCCGTCGATCGGCGTCTCCTGGGTCGGCCCGGGGAAGGTCGGGAACAGCGAGGCCATCGTCCACGCGCCCGCGGCCGAGCGTTCGACGTCGATCGACACGCTGCCGAACGGCGCGCGCGCGTCGCCGTCGCCGCGCGTGAACCACGCGACCAGCCGCCCGCGTCCGTCGTGTTCGACGTAGTCGACCGGGAGGATGTCGTACGGGCGCCCGAACAGGTGGCCGAGAAAGTCCGCCACCGCGGCGTCGCCTTCGTGCCACTCGCGCTCCCACGGGTCGTAGATCGACGCGTGGCCCGCGAGCAGGGGTTTCAGCGCCTCCGGCTGGTTCCACGCCTGTTCCTGCCGGTCGAGCAGCGCCGCGACGCCGGCGGGCAGCTCCGGCGCCTCGCGCGGAAAGTTCAGGAACGTGGTGCCGGCCGGGCTCAGCAGATGCTGGTGATGATCGACGACCGGCGCGGCCTGCAGCGGGGCGGTGCTCAGCGCGAGGAGCAGGGGAAGAAGGGTCCGGTGCATGAGTGTCCTTCGGGAGGGGAGGCGGCGGCGGGATTCGCCGCGAGTATCCGCCACGTCCAATCCGCTTTCGAGTCGTCGCGCTGATCCATACTCCGCCCATGAACCCCGACTACTGGCAGGCCCGCTGGGACGAAGGCCGCACCGGCTGGCACCAGGACCAGCCGTCGCCGCTGCTCGTCGACCACTGGCCCACGCTCGACCTCGCCACCGGCACCCGCGTGTTCGTCCCGCTCGCCGGCAAGTCCGTCGACATGCACTGGCTCGCGGCGCGCGGGCACCGCGTGCTCGGCGTGGAGCTGTCCGCGCTCGCGGTCCAGCAGTTCTTCGAAGAACGGGGACTGTCGCCGATCGTCACCGACTCCCGCTACGGTCGCCACTACGCGGCCGCCGGCGTCGAGCTCATCTGCGGCGACGCCTTCGCGCTCGACGCCGACGCGTTGCGCGATTGCGACGCGGTGTTCGACCGCGCCGCGCTGATCGCGCTGCCGCCCGCGCTGCGGCGCCGCTACGCGGACACGCCGTACACGGCGCTGCCGCACGGCTGCCGCGGCCTGCTCATCACGATCGACTACCCGCAGCCCGAGAAGGACGGCCCGCCGTTCGCGGTACCGGACGACGAGGTGCAGGCGCTGTTCGGCGCGCACTGGGCCCTCGAACGCCTCGAGCGCCGCGACATCCTCGCGCGCGAGCAGGGTGGTCTCGGCGAAGGGCTGAGCCGGTTGCATACCGGCGCGTGGCGGATGACGCGCCGTAGTCACGGGTCGCCGGAGCCCCGATGCGTCTCGCGCTGATCCTGCTCGCCGCGCTGTTGTCGCCGGCGACGGCGCACGCGGCGGCGGCCGCCCCCGGATCGTCGGAGGACACCGCCCTGCGGGCCGCGCTCGAACGGGCGCACGACCTCGAGGCCGAAGCGCGCTTCGCCGAGATC
>CAMPHE010000352.1 GCA_946885815.1 uncultured Arenimonas sp. | reverse complement strand
GCTCGCGGTCGCACTGGCCGGCGCGCCGCGCGTGCTGCTCGCGGACGAGCCGACGTCGGCGCTGGATCCCGCGCTCGCCGACGAGGTGCTGGCGCAGCTCGACGAGCTGCGCCGCGAAGGCCTGGCGGTGCTGCTGGTCAGCCACGACCTGCCGCGCGTCGCGGCGCATGCGCGGCGCGTCGCGATCCTGCACGCGGGCGAGATCGTGGAGCGCGGCGACGCGGCCTCGGTGTTCGCCGCGCCGGCGCATCCACGCACGCTGGCGCTCGTCGCCGCCGACCGGTTGCCGGTGCCGGAGCGCCACGCGCCCGGGCCGCGACTCCTGCAGGTCGAGGACCTGCGGCTCACCTATCCCCGCGCGGCGTCACCGGCGCGGCGGCGCGCGACGCTCGACCTGCACCGCGGCGAATGCCTCGCGGTGGTCGGCGAGAGCGGCAGCGGCAAGAGCAGCCTCGGCCGCGCCGTGCTGCGGCTGGTGCGGCACGGCGTGGAAGGCCGGGTGCGCCTCGACGGCGAGGACCTGCTGACCGCCGGCCGTGGCCGGCTGCGCGCACTGCGCCGCCGGATCGGCGTCGTGTTCCAGGACCCGTACGCGTCGCTCGACCCGCGGATGCGGCTCGACGACCTCGTCGCCGAGCCGCTGCGGATCCACGGCGACGGCGATCGCGCCCGGCGCCGGGCGCGGGCCGTCGCGCTGCTGGCGTCCGTCGGTCTCGACCCGTCGCTCGCCGGGCGCCGGCCGCACCAGGTGTCCGGCGGGCAGGCGCAGCGGGTCGCGATCGCCCGGGCGCTGGCGACGGATCCCGACCTGCTGGTCTGCGACGAAGCGGTATCGGCGCTCGACGCCCACCACCGCGCCGCCGTGCTGGCGCTGCTCGGCCGTCTCAAGCGCGAACGCGGGCTCGCGCTGCTGTTCGTGACCCACGATCCGGCCGCGGCGCGGGCGCTCGCGGAACGGACCGCGCGGCTGGCCGACGGCCGCATCGTGGCGTGCGGCGACACGGCGCAGGTGCTGTCCGGCACCCCCGCGGTGCGCTGATATAGTCCTTTCGAGCCCCCGGGACGGGGCAGGTTCCGACATGCCGCAGCCGATGTCTCCCAGCGACAAGCTGTCCGCCCTGCCCGCGCGGCCCCGCGCGGACGACACCGCCGCGCTCGCCGCCGAAGTCCAGCGGCTCCGCGTCGACGTCGAGCGGCTCGGCCGCGCCGAGCGCCTGCAGCGCGCCCTGTTCGCGATCTCCGACCTCGCCAGCTCCGGCGAGGAGACGCGCGTGGTGCTGGAAGGCCTGCACGAGATCGTCGGCCGGCTGATGTACGCCGAGAACTTCTACATCGTGCGCTACTCGCCGGAGCACGACACGCTGCGCTTCATCTACTTCGCCGACAGCCAGGACCCGGTGATGCCGGATCCGAACGAAGAGCTGCCGGCGTCGGAAATGGGCAACAGCCTGACGCTGGCGCTGATCCGCCACGGCAAGCCGGTGCTGGGTCCGTCCGACGACGTGCGCCGGCAGCTCGGGGTGTCGCGCGACGAGACGCTCGGTCCCGACTCCGAGGACTGGATGGGCGTGCCGATGGTCGACGAAGGCATCGTCCGCGGCTGCGTCGTCGTGCAGAGCTACGACCCGGAATGGCGCTACACCGAAGAGGACCGCGCGCTGCTGGGCTACGTCGCCCAGCACATCCTCACCGCGCTGGGCCGCCGCGAGGCGCAGGAGGAACTGGAGCGCCGCGTCGAGGAACGCACGCGCGAACTGCGCCAGCAGGTCGCCGAGCGCGAGCGGTCGGAGCGGCTGCAGGCGGCGCTGTTCCGCATCGCCGAACTGGCCGGCCGCAGCGAGACGATCGAGGATTTCTACGCGGAAGTGCACGGCATCGTGTCGAACCTGCTCGACGCGCGGAACTTCTTCATCGCGCTGCGCACGACCGACGGCGAGGAACTGGACTTCCCGTATTCGGTCGACGAGCGCGACGAGAAGCGCCCGCGCCGCCGGCTCGCGAAGGGCCTCACCGAGTTCGTGCTGCAGACCGGCGAGCCGCTGCTGGTCGACCGCGACGACATCCACACGCTCGTCGAGGAAGGCAAGGTGCAGTCGTTCGGCACGCCGTCGGTGTGCTGGCTGGGCGTGCCGCTGCAGATCGGCGGCGAATCGGTCGGCGTGATCGCCGTGCAGAGCTACACGCCCGACTACCTGTACTCGTCGCGCGACCAGGAACTCCTGAGTTTCGTGTCGTTCCACATCGCCCAGGCGCTGGAGCGGCGGCAGGCGCATGCGTCGCTGCGCGAGGCGTACGCCGACCTGGAGCAGCGCGTCGCCTCGCGCACCAGCGAACTGGCCGACGCCAACCGCGAGCTGCTCGACCAGATGGCGGTGCGCGAGCGGATGGAGCACAAGCTCAAGCACGAGGCGATGCACGACACGCTGACCGGGCTGCCCAACCGCAGCCACCTGCTCGGCCGGATGGGCATGGTGCTGTCGCGTTTCCGCTACGACCCGACGCAGCTGTTCGCGGTGCTGTTCCTCGATCTCGATCGCTTCAAGGTCGTGAACGATTCGGTCGGCCACCTCGTCGGCGACGAGCTGCTGAAGGAGGCGGCGCGGCGCATCGGGCGCTGCGTGCGCGACCCCGACATGGTCGCCCGGCTCGGCGGCGACGAGTTCGCGATCGTGCTCGATTTCATCCACACCGCCGAGGACGCGGTGGCGGTCGCCGAGCGCGTGATCCGCTCGCTCGCCGAGCCGATGCGCATCGCCGGCA
>CAMPHE010000351.1 GCA_946885815.1 uncultured Arenimonas sp. | reverse complement strand
GTTCTGGGGGGTAGAGATCGCGGCTGAAGCCGCTCCTACGAGCCGCTCCTACTCGCCGGCGAGGCTGCCGTTCTGGAAGTCCCAGGTGCGGGTGATGTGGAGGACGTCGATGTTTTCGGCGGTCTGCGGCAGGGGCGGGAAGGGTTCGGCGAGGCGGACGATCCGGGAGGCGGCCTGGTCGAGCACGCCGAGGCCGCTGGGCCGGTTGAGCACGATCTCCTCGACGCTGCCGTCGCGGCGCACCGCCACCGTCATCACCAGCCGGCCGCCGAGGCCGCGGCGGCGCGCGTCGTCCGGGTAGTTCAGCGTGCCGATGCGTTCCACCTTCGCGACCCAGGCGCGCAGATAGGCCGCGTATTCGTATTCGCGCGTGCTCGCCGAAATGAACTTGCGCTTCGGGCGCTTGGCCATCAGCTCCTGGCGTCGCTCGATCTCGGCGGCCAGCCGCGCCATCTCAAGGCTCTGCTCGATCGGCTCGGCGCCCGGCGGCAGCGGCGACGGCTCGGTCTCGCGCTGGTCTTCCGGGCGCGGCGTCGGCGCGCTGGCGCCGGTGGTCGTCAGCACCCGCGGCGTCGGCTCGGGTTCCACCGGCGGGGCCTGCGCGATCATCGTTTCGGGCGCGACACCGGCCTCGGGTTTCGGCACGTGGCCCAGCTGCGCCTCGCGGGGCCGCTCGGCCCGCTCGCTCTGGCCGCCGCCACGATTGTTCGCCTGGGCGATGAAGTCGGCGTTCTCGGGCGCCTCGTCGGTGCGCGTCTGGGTCAGGATCACGTCCAGCGTCGGGGTCACCGGCGCCGCGAGGTCGCGGGCGAAACCGACGCCCAGGATCAGCACGCCGAACGCGATCGCCGACAGCGCCAGCGTCGCGCCGAGCCGGTCCCCGGCCCCGATCGTGCCCGGCGTCGCCATTCAGCGCGTCGCCGCCCGCCGCGCTTCGATCGCGTCGAACAGCTGCCCGGCGATGTTCAGGCCGAACTGGGCGTCCAGCTCGCGCACGCAGGTGGGGCTGGTGACGTTCACCTCCGTGAGGTAGTCGCCGATCACGTCCAGCCCGACGAAGAGCATGCCGCGGCGCTTCATCTCCGGGCCGACGCGGCCGGCGATCCAGCGGTCGCGATCGCTCAGCGGCCGGCCTTCGCCGCGGCCGCCGGCGGCGAGGTTGCCGCGGAACTCGTCGCCCTGCGGGATGCGCGCGAGGCAGAACGGCACCGGTTCGCCGTCGATCAGCAGGATGCGCTTGTCGCCGTCGCGGATCTCCGGCAGCCACTTCTGGGCGAGCGCGAGGTGGCGGCCGCCGTCGGTCAGCGTTTCCAGGATGACGTTCAGCGTGGGCTCGCCGGCCGCCGCCCGCAAGAACGAACGCCCGCCCATCCCGTCGAGCGGCTTGAGCACCGCCTGCCCGTGTTCGGCGACGAACGCCTTCAGCTCGGCGGCCGAACGCGACACGCGCGTCGGCGGCGAACAGTCGGGGAACAGCAGCGCCGCGAGCTTCTCGTTGAGGTCGCGCAGGCCGCGCGGGTCGTTGACGACCAGCACGCCTTCGTCCTGCGCGATCGACAGCACGTGCGTGTCGTACAGGTAATCGGAATCGACCGGCGGATCGGTGCGCATCAGCACCACGTCGAATTCCGACAACGGCCGCCGCGCCGGCTCGCCGAGCTGGTACCAGTCCGCCGGATCGTCGCGCACCCGCACCGGCGCGACGCGCGCCATCGGCCGGTTCCCGTCGAGCGACAGCCCGCCGGGAATCACGTAATGCAGGCGATGTCCCCGGCGCTCGGCCTCGAGCATCATCGCGAAGGTCGTGTCCTTGACGACCTTGATGCCGGCGATCGGGTCCATCACCACGGCCACGTCCAGAGCCATCGGCTGCTGCATCTCCGTCTCGCGAGGGACGCCAGACTAGCAGGGCCTCCGGTGATTCGTGCGGCCGATCACGCAGTGCGCGTGCTTGCTTGACACATTTCCCGGCCGTTGGGATATAAGCTAGCCATCTGCGGCGGCGAGGACTGGCGCCCGCTGCGGCAGGGACAGCACGCATGGGGAACGAGATGGAAGACAACCAGCTGGCCGGCTTGCGGGTCATGGTGATCGATGACTCCAAGACGATCCGCCGGACCGCCGAGACGCTCCTGAAGAAGGAGGGTTGCGACGTGGTGACGGCGACGGACGGCTTCGAGGCACTTTCCAAGATCGCCGACCACCAGCCCCAGATCGTCTTCGTCGACATCATGATGCCGCGGCTCGACGGCTATCAGACCTGCGCGCTGATCAAGAACAACCAGATGTTCAAGCAGACGCCGGTGATCATGCTGTCCTCCAAGGACGGCCTGTTCGACAAGGCGCGCGGCCGCATCGTCGGCTCCGAGCAGTACCTCACCAAGCCGTTCACCCGCGATGAGCTGCTCTCGGCCATCCGCAAGTACGTGCCGGCGGGCTGACGGGCGATGAAGAAGCACCCGCACGCCGCCAACCGCCGCCCGGGTCCGTTCGAGACGCTGCACGATTACGAGCTGCGCTCGCTGGCGCACGTCGCCGGCCGGCCGGAGATGGTGGAGGCGCCGGGCCACTGGCGCGGCGTCGGTTTCCGCCTCGGGCAGCGCCGGCTGGTGTCGTCGTTCGACGAAGTGGTCGAGATCATGCCGCTGCCGGCGGTCACGCCGGTGCCCGGTTCGCAGCCGTGGATGCTCGGTGTCGCCAACGTGCGCGGCAACCTGCTGCCGGTCGTCGACCTGAAGCAGTTCATGGAAGGCGAGCGCAC
>CAMPHE010000350.1 GCA_946885815.1 uncultured Arenimonas sp. | reverse complement strand
GTCGGGATTTTTCTCCGGGGGTGCCTTCGGCACCTGACGCGGGTGGCCAATCCGGCGCATCATCCGGCGACCTGATTCCCGGAGCTGCCCGATGAACATCCGTCCGCTGGTCCTCGCGATTTCGCTGACCTTCGCCCTCGGCGCCTGCGACCGCGCACCGCCGCCTTCCGCGCCCGCGGATGCGACCACGCCGGCCGCCGATGCGGCGAAGGCGGACGACGCCGGCGATCCGGCGATCTCGGCGAAGGTGGCGTCGTACGCCGAAGTCGACCTGACGGCCGACCTGTCGCATCTGGCCGAAGGCGACAGGGAAGCGATCCGGCTGTTGCTGCAGGCCGGCGAGATCATGGACGGCCTGTTCTGGAAGCAGGTGTACGGCGACGGCGAGGGCCTGATGTCGACGATCGACGACCCGGCCATCCGCCGCTTCGTGGAGATCAACTACGGCCCGTGGGACACGCTCGACGACCACGCGCCGTTCGTCGACGGCGTCGGCCCGCGCACGCCCGGCGCGCGCTTCTATCCGGCCGACATGACGAAGGAAGAGTTCGACGCGCTCGAGGCCGACGGCAAGGACAGCCTGTACACGCTGATCGCGCGCGACGAATCCGGCCAGCTCGTGGTCGTGCCGTATCACGAGGAATACGCCGAGGAACTCGGGCGCGCGGCCGACCTGCTGCGCCAGGCCGCCGAAGTCGCGACCGACGCCGGCTTCCGCGAGTACCTGACGCTGCGTGCCGACGCGCTGGTCACCGACGAGTACCAGCCCAGCGACATGGCGTGGATGGACATGAAGACCAGCCCGATCGACGTCGTCATCGGCCCGATCGAAAGCTATCAGGACGCGCTGTACGGCAAGAAGGCGGCCTACGAGGCGTTCGTGCTGGTGAAGGACGTGGAGTGGAGCGAGCGGCTGGCGAAGTTCGCGCAGCACCTGCCGGCGCTGCAGCGCGGTCTGCCGGTCGACGCGAAGTACAAGGCGGAGATGCCGGGCACCGACGCCGACCTCAACGCCTACGACGCGATCTACTACGGCGGCGACGCCAACGCCGGCGCGAAGACGATCGCGATCAACCTGCCGAACGACGAGGAAGTGCAGCTCGCGAAGGGTTCGCGCCGCCTGCAGCTGAAGAACGCGATGCGCGCGAAGTTCGACACGATCCTCGAGCCCATCGCCGACGAGCTGATCGCCGCCGACCAGCGCGCGAACGTGACGTTCGACGCGTTCTTCGAGAACGTGATGTTCCACGAGGTCGCGCACGGGCTCGGCATCAAGAACACGCTCGACGGCGACGGCACGGTGCGCGACGCGCTCGCCGAGCTCACCAGCAGCTACGAGGAAGGCAAGGCCGACATCCTCGGGCTGTACATGATCGCCGCGCTCGGCGAGATGGGGGAACTCGACGCCGCGAAGCTGCAGGACAACTACGTGACGTTCCTCGCCGGCATCTTCCGTTCCGTGCGCTTCGGCGCCGCCAGCGCGCACGGCCAGGCGAACATGGTCGCGTTCAATTACCTGCTGGAGAAAGGCGCGTTCGCACGCGACGACGCCACCGGCACGTGGCGCGTCGACGCGGAAAAGATGCAGGCCGCGGTCGATTCGCTGTCGGCGAAGATCCTCGTGCTGCAGGGCGACGGCGACCGCGCGGGCGCGCAGGACTTCCTCGACCGGTACGGGCATGTGTCGCCGGAACTGCAGGGCGACCTCGACCGGCTGCGGGATGCGGACATCCCGGTCGATATCGTGTTCCGGCAGGGGGCGCAGGTGCTCGGGCTGTGAGCGTCAAGCGCTGAAAGAAAAGTATGGACGTTGGAGGTTGGAGTCCGGACGAGTGAGTCGTCGCGGGCACGCGCACTCTCTTCTCCAGACTCCAACATCCAACCAACATACTTTTCTCGAGATCGCGGATGCCGCGTGCGCTCAACGCCGCGCCGTCTTCCGCGCCGTCTTCTTCGCCGACGCTTTTTTCGCGGTCGTCTTCTTCGCCGTGGCCTTCGTCGCGGCGCGCTTCGCGGGCGCCTTCGTCGTCGTCGCCCGCTTCCTCGCCTTCACCGCCGTTCCGGTCCGCGACTGGCGGTCCTTGCCGGCGATCACCGCCTTGCGGCGCGCGGCCCGGCGCTGCCTCGGCGGCGCCTCCTCCATCCGCAGCAGCCGGTTCTCGCCCATCACCGATTCGTCCGCGCCCAGGCGCGCGGCCACGAACGCGATCATCCGGCCGATGCCGGTGGACGGGCCTTCCCAGTACTGCACGGAATGCACCGTCACCTCGATCAGCACGAGGTTCGGGTCGGTGCGGCCTTTCTTGAAATAGGCCTTCAGCGCGTCGTTCCAGAACGCGTCGATCAGCGTCTGGTCGTCCTCGACGCGCGCCGTGCCCGCGACCGACAGGTACACATTGCGATCCTTCGACGCATAGGCGACGTTGACGCGCGGGTAGCGGGTGATCTCGCGCACCTTCGGCGTGTCGCGGCGCACGAAGAACCACAGCACCTTGCCGTCGAACTCGGCTTCCTGCGTGCTCAGCGGGCGACTGACGGGAAACCCGTCCTCGCCGATCGTCGTGAACATCGCGATGTCGATGCCCTCCATCAGGGCACGGAGCTGGTCACGCTTCTTCGTACTGGCCATGGCGTCGCTCGCTGCAGGTAGTGCGAACGAGGTTGGCGACGGTACCGCCACGGGAACGTGAAGCGCGGCCTCAGCGCAGCTGGCTGTCCTTGCTGCCGCGGCGGTTGTAGCCGGCGGCGCCGGCGTCGTCGCGGTCGTGCGCTTCCTGGCACGGCACGCACAGC
>CAMPHE010000349.1 GCA_946885815.1 uncultured Arenimonas sp. | reverse complement strand
ACGTACAGCAGCGGGATCAGCGCGATCGCCGCCAGCATCTTGTACGCGTAGTTCAGCGTGCCGACCGCGAGGAACAGCGACGTCGGCCACTGCTGCGGCCCGAGCACGAACGCGATGTACAGCACGATGAAGCTGTCGACGAGCTGCGACACCGCCGTGGAGCCGGTGGCGCGCAGCCAGATCATCCGCTCGCCGGTCGCGCGCCGGATGCGGTGGAACACGTGCACGTCGATCAGCTGGCCCACCATGAACGCGACCAGCGAACCGGCGATCGTCCACATTCCCTGGCCGAACACCGCGGCGAACGCGCGCTGGTAATCGGGCACGCCCTGGCCCGCCGCGACGCCGACCCACCAGCCCGCCGGCGCGAGCCCGATCGCTACGTAGGCGAACACGAACCCGTAGACGATCAGGAACGCCGCCAGCCAGCTGATGAAACGCACGCCGCGGCGGCCGTAGAACTCGTTCACCACGTCGGTCATCACGAACACGACCGGCCACAGCAGCGTGCCCGCCGTGAAGTTCAGCGACCCGGTCTGGCCGAACAGGTTCCACTGCAGCGGGGCGACGCCCAGGGTGTCCTCGAGCGCGAAGATCTTGACGCCGATGAATTCGGCCAGCAGCGCGTTGGCGACGAAGAACGTCGCCAGCACCACGAACAGCCGGTGCGCGCGGTCGCCGCCGCTCATGACCCGCCGGGGCGTTCGAACGGGATCGTCTCGGGACTGACGGCGCCGCCGGAGATGATGAAGCTCATGGCCTCGTCGACGGTCCAGTCGGTCGGGGTCAGCCGGTCCACCGGCACCACCTCGAGGTAGCCCGACGTCGGGTTCGGCGTGGTCGGCACGTACACCGCGGCCAGCTCGCGGCCGGTGCCCTGTTCACGCATCACGCGGGTGACGAAGCCGACGCATTTCATCTCGCGGTGCGGGAAGTCGATCAGCACCACGCGCTGCGTGCCGTCCGGCTTCTTCTGCAGCAGGTCGAGCAGCTGCCGGGCGCTGCCGTACACGGTCTTCATCAACGGAATGCGCGCGATCAGCGCCTCGAACCACGCGAGCAGCCGCTGCCCGACCACGCGCCGCGCCAGCGCGCCGACCGCGACGATCACCGCCAGCGTCGCGACCACGGCGATCGCCGCCTGCGTCCACGGATCGTCGAGCCAGCCGAGCATGCCGGGGAACGCCGCCGCGAGGCGGGCCGACAGCGGTCCGACGAGCGGTGCGCTGATCTGCGACAGCAGCGTCAGCACGAACTTGAAGACGATCCAGACCAGCCAGATCGGCAGCAGCGTGAGCAGGCCGGTGAGGAACCACGCGCGAAGTCGTCGCATGCGGCGCGCTCAGCGGATGCCGAGCTCCTCCGCGCGGACGTCGCGGACGAGCCGGAAGCCGATGTCGTCGTAACCCGTGTCGGCGTCGAAATCGTCCGCCCGCGTCGCCACGCCGCGCGTGGGGCTGTCGCGCCAGCCGAGCCCGCCGACCAGCCGCCGCCCGCATCCGCGGGCGCAGTCGCTGAGCCATTCGCGCGCGTTCCCGCGGGTGCCGGCGAGGCCGAGGGCGCTCAGGGGTCCGATGCTGGCGGCGACGGTGCCGTCGGCGCCGTCGCAGGCGACCCGGCCGTGGCGGCAGGCATCGCCGCCGCCGCCGGCCACCAGCGACTGCCATTCGGCGCGCGTCGGGAGGCGATAGGCCATCCCGGTACGGCGGCTCATCCATTGCGCGTAGGCCTGGGCGTCGTCGTGGCTGACGCAGAGCACCGGGTGGCTGCCGGACTGCGGGAAGCCGGGCGAATCCCAGGTGCGCTTCTTCAGGGTGATCGGCGCGAGGCGGTTGCGGCAGCGCGCCGCGCCGCGGCCGGTCGCCGACGCGAAAGCCGCGTACTCGCTGCGCGTGACTTCGGTGCGCATCGCCGCCAGCCCCGGGCGGCCGCCACGCGGCAGCGCGGCGAGGGTCGTCGACTGCGCGCCGTCGCGCAGCACGTCGCCCGGCGTCGGGATCTGCACCGCCTGCGACCACGCCGGCTCCAGGTCGGCCGACGGGACGTCGAGCGCGGTCGCGAGCGCTTTGGTCCGGCCCATCGCGGCGCCGTCGAGCGCGGCGATCGCGGCCTGCAGGCGCGCCAGCAGCGCCGGCGGCAGGCCCGCGCGCAGCGTCGACCACGGTTCGCCGCCGGCGCGGTCCATCTCGTCGACGAACGGCGCGACCTTCGCGTAGAGCGAGATCGCTTCGTCGTCGCGGCCTTTCGTCGCGGCTTCGAGCACGCGGGGCGCGTAGTAGGCGATCACCTCGTCCGACAGGCGATCGACGGCGGGGTGGGCCGGCGCCAGCGTCGCGGCCGCGCGCAGCGATTCCATCGCGTTGTCGCCGGGCGGCAGGCTCAGGCGCTGGCGATCGATCTGGCGCCGTGCCGTCGACAGCTCCCGCGCGCCGGGCACGGTGGGATCGTAGTCGAGCGTGAATACTGCGACCGATGCCGAGACCGCGGCGAATTCGCCGCTGCCGGCCTCGGTTTCGGGGGGAGGCGCCGGGACACTGCCGGGGGCGTCGGCGGGCGTCGGCGCGGGGTCGTCGGCCCCCGCGGCCGGCGCGGTCCCGGTCGCGATGCCGGCATCGGCGGCGTCGGCGGCGGTTGTGTCCGCGGTTTCGTCTTGTGCGGCGGGCCCCGGCCCCGCGGGCGCGGTGTCCTCGACGGTGAAGAAGTCGGAATCCGCGGCGGGCGGCGTCGCCGGCCGCTGCAGCCACAGCACGATCGCCGCGACCGCGGCCAGCCCGGCGAGCGTCGCCGCGATCGGCTTCCACCG
>CAMPHE010000348.1 GCA_946885815.1 uncultured Arenimonas sp. | reverse complement strand
GGCTCTGGTACACGTACCTGCAGGACGGCTCGGCGACGTGGTACTGGGTGCAGGGACCGAAGCCGGGTAGCGACGGCGTGTTCCGCGGCGGGCTGTACCGCGCCGCGTGGCAGGGCACGTCCAACCACCTCACCGACGTCGGCGACGTGACCATCACGCCGACGGGCACGGACGATTTCGTGTTCACGTACCGGCTCGACGGCGAGACCGGTTCGGAAGCGATGACGTCGCTGGGCCGCGGCTGTCCGATGCTGTCGGGCGCGCCGCTGGACGTGAGCTCGCACTGGTTCAACCCGGCGCGTTCCGGCACCGGCTACAGCGTGCAGATGTGGCCGGACTACGAGTACTACGCGGCCTTCGTCTACGACGGCTACGGCGTACCGCGGTTCCTGACCGCCGAGCACGCCGGCTTCGGGGGCGCGTCGGCGACGATGGACCTGGAGCAGCTCAGCGGCTTCTGCCCGCTCTGTGCGCGGCCCGGCAACCCGGTGCGGCAGTCGATCGGCGTGATGTCGCGGCGCTTCGGCGGCGGCACGATCGAGAACATCACGCTCGACGGCATCTATGCCGGCGGCGTGCCCGGCGCGTGGACCGGCAACGAGGCGGTGCAGCTGCTCGGCGGGCCGACCAGCACCCAGGGCTGCACGCCCTGAACCGGCCCGGGCCCTGACACGGGGCCCGGGCAGGAGCGGCTGCAGCCGCGACCTGCGGTCACCGCGGTCGCGCCCGTAGGCGCGCCTACCGGGTGGCGCGTCCTTCGCGCCACGCGCGCGTCTCGTCGACGAAGCGGTCCACGTCGGCGAAGCGGTTGTAGAGCGGCACGGGACTGATGCGGATCACGTCCGGCTCGCGCCAGTCGCCGACCACGCCGCGCGACTCGAGGAACTCGAACAGCGCGCGGCCGTGTTCGCGGCCACCGGCGACGCGCAGCGAAAGCTGGCAGCCGCGGCGCTCGGGCTCTCGGGGCGTGACGATCTGCAGCGTGTCGGCCAGTTCCTCGCGCACGCGGCGTTCCAGATAGCCGGTGAGCTGCAGCGATTTCGCGCGCAGCCGGTCCATGCCGGCCTCGGCGAACAGCTCCAGCGACACGCGCACCGGCGCGAGCGCGAGGATCGGCGGGTTGCTCAGCTGCCAGCCGTCGGCGCCGGGCGTCGGCACGAACTCCGGGCCCATCCGGAAGCGCGTCGCCTGGTCGTGGCCCCACCAGCCGGCGAAGCGGGGACGGTCGGTGCGCGCGTGGCGCGCGTGCACGAACGCGCCGGCGACGGCGCCGGGGCCGGCGTTGACGTATTTGTAGTGGCACCAGGCGGCGAAATCGGCGCGGCTGTCGTGCAGCGCCAGCGGCAGGTTGCCGGCGGCGTGCGCGAGGTCGAAGCCGACGACGCAGCCGCGCGCGTGCGCGAGCCGCGTGATCGCCTCCAGGTCGAACGCCTGGCCGGTGCGGTACTGCACGCCCGGCCACAGCACCAGCGCGATGCGGTGGCCGTGTTCGGCGAGCACGCGCTCGATCGCCTGCATCGAGATCGTGCCGTCGGGTTCGTCGCCGGCGAGCTCGATCACGTCGGTGTCCGGATCGAACCCGTGGAAGCGCACCTGCGACTGCACGCCGTAGCGGTCGGACGGGAACGCGCCGGCTTCGATCAGGATCGCCGGCCGCTCGGCCGTCGGGCGGTAGAACGACACCATCAGCAGGTGCAGGTTCGCCGTGAGCGAATTCATCGCGACCACTTCCGACGGCTGCGCCCCGACCAGCGTCGCGAGCCCGTCGCGCAGCTCGGCGTGGTACGGCATCCACGGATGGCGGCCGCGGAAATGCGCCTCGACGCCGAGCGCCGCCCAGTCGTCGAGTTCCTGCAGCAGCGCGTCGCGGACCGCGCGCGGCTGCAGCCCGAGCGAATTGCCGCAGAAATACGCCTGCTCGTCGCCGTCGTGGCGCGGGATCAGGAAGCGGTCCCGGAACCCCTGCAGCGGATCACGGCCGTCGAGGACGGTGGCTTCCTGCGTCGTCATTCGAACCTCGATCGCGGCAGGCCGAGCCATTCCAGCGCGGTGCCGTGGTAGAGCCGCGCCTGCTGGTCTTCCGACAGGCCGAGCGCGGCGATGCCCGCACCCGGCACCTGCTCGCCGAGCGGGAACGGATAGTCGGTGCCCAGCATCACCCGCGGCACGCCGACGGTGTCGAGCAGGTAGCGCAGCGCGCGGTCGTCGGCGACCCAGCTGTCGAAATACAGCCGGTCGAAGTACTTGCGCGGATTGTGCGGGTTGTCGGTGGCGACGAGGTCCGGCCGCATGTTGAAGCCGTGCTCGATGCGCCCGATGGTGTACGGAAAGCTGCCGCCGCCGTGCGCGAGGCAGATCTTCAGCTTCGGGAAGCGCTCCAGCACGCCGCCGAAGATCAGCGCGCAGGCGGCGCGGCTCTGTTCGGCCGGCATGCCCACGAGCCACGGCATCCAGTACTTGGGCATCGACTCGGTGCCCATCATGTCCCACGGATGCACCAGGATCGCCGCGCCGAGGTCCTGCGCGGCTTCCCAGAACGGTTCGAGCTCCGGGGCGTCGAGGTTCCAGTCGCCGATGTGCGAGCCGATCTGCACGCCCTGCAGCCCGAGCTGGTCGAGGCAGCGCTCGAGTTCCTGCACCGCCAGCCGCGGCGACTGCAGCGGCACCGTGCCGATGCCGGCGACGTGGCGGCGATGGTCGCGGCACGCCTCGGCCATGTGGTCGTTGAGCGCCTGGTGCAGCGCCAGCGCCTCGTGCGCCTTCGCCCAGTAGCTGAACATCACCGGCACCGTGCTCAGCACCTGCACC
>CAMPHE010000347.1 GCA_946885815.1 uncultured Arenimonas sp. | reverse complement strand
TGAACTACGCGTACAAGATGCTGGCGGCGATCGCGCTGATCCCGCTGCTGTACGTCGCGCGCCGCGCGGTGACCGGCTGGCTCGGCCGCGAACAGGCCGCGCGGCTGCGCGAGGCCGCCGCGCGCGGCTGACGCGCACCATTCGCCCGCGCGACGCCAGCGCGGCACGGTGCCTTCACCGCCGGCGGCCGATCATCGGGGTCCACCGCCTCGGAGGACGCCCTGTGGACGGACGAATCGCCACCGCCGAAGTCGACATCGACGCCCTGCCCGACGACGTCTGGTTCGCGCTGACGGACCCGGCGGCGATCCGGCGGTACATGTTCGGGACGACCGTGGCGAGCGACTGGCGGGTCGGCAGCCCGATCACGTGGACGGGCGAATACGAAGGCCGGCCCTACGAAGACCACGGCGAAGTGCTCGAAGCGTCACCGGGCCGGCTGCTGCGGTACACGCACGTCAGCCCGGCGCGCGACGGTCGGCCCGACAACGTGCATGAAGTGTGCATCGCGCTCGAAGGCGTCGACGAGGTCGGCACGCGGGTGACGCTTTCGCAGGACGGGAACGACGGCGAGGACGCCTGCCGGCACGCCGCCCGCCAATGGACGAAGATGCTCGACGGCCTGAAGCTCCTGGTCGAACAGAAACGGCGTTCGCCGCTGTAAGCTGCATCCGGCCCGGTCCGGAGATGTCGCATGCAGTGCCCGAAATGTTCCGCCGCGATGGAAAAGGTCGTCCACGAAGGCGTCGAGATCGACCGCTGCACCGGCTGCGGCGGGCTCTGGTTCGACATGCTGGAACACGAGGACCTGAAGGCGGTCGCCGGCTCGGAGGCGATCGACACCGGCCCGGTCGAGACCGGACGCGCCAACGACGCGATCGACCGGATCCGCTGCCCCGTCTGCGACCAGCCGCTGATCCGGATGGTCGTCGTCGCACAGCCGCATATCGGCTACGAATCGTGCACCGTGTGCTACGGCGTGTATTTCGACGCGGGCGAATTCACCGACTTCCGCGAGCTGACGTTCGGCGAGGCGTGGAACGCCCTGCTCGGACGCCATCGCCGGCCCGACTGACACGCCGCCGGTGACCCGTTTCCGGAAGGTCGCCGCCAGTCCGTGGCTCTATGCGGGATGGTTCCTGCTGTCCACGGCCGGCCTGGTGGTGGCCGACCACGTCCATCCCTACGTGCTCGTCGCGGCGGTCTACGTGGCGGTCGCCGCGAGTTGCGCCGTCGGCGCGATCGCGCTGTTCGGCGGCTGGCGGGCCTTCGTGCTCGCGGTGCTGGCGGCCGCGCCCACGGCGCTCGCGTGCCAGCGGCTTTCGACCATCCACTGGGCCTGAGCGCCCACCCTGCGGAGAAGACCCATGCCCCTGCTCGCCCTGCTGCTCGCCGCCGCGCTGCCGGCCGCCCCGTCCCTCCCGGTCGCCGAGGACACGCACCACGACCGCGTCATCGTCAGCGCCAGCGGGCTCGTGCCGTGGTGCCGCACGGAGGCCGAGGCCCGCGTCGTCGCGCGGGGCGGCACGCCCTACCAGTGGACGGCGTCGTACCGCGACCGCGGCAAAGTGCTGGAAGTCGACGGCAAGCTGCGCGTCGACGGGGCCGATGTGGCCGTGCGGTGCCGCGTCGCACGGGGTGCGCGGGAACGCTACGCGACCATCGAACTGGACCCGGCGAACTGACCCTCGCCGCTAGCGGCGGCGCCCCCGCGCGCGGCGCGCGGCGCGCCGCTGCGCCGCGAGGAAGCGCAGGGCCGCCGCTTCCCATTGCCGATCGCCGCGCGCGCCGTTCGCCACCTTCGCCAGCGCGCCGCTTTCCCATCCGGCGAACACCTGCGGATCGATATAGGCCTTGCGGCAGACCGACGGTGTATTGCCCAGCACCTCCGCCACCGTGCGCACGACGGACGCACGCGCTTCGGCCAGCGCCCGCGCCGACGGCGCGCCCGTGCGGGTCGGCGGCGGCAGCGGCGTGCGGGCGAGCTCCCGGAACGCCCGCAGCGTGCCGCCCCACGTGCGGAAATCCTTCGCGGTGAACGTCTCGCCCATCGCGTCGCGCAGGTAGTCGTTGACGTCGCTGGAGTCGACCGGCGCCACCGTGCCGTCGTCGTCGACGTACTGGAACAACACCTGTCCCGGCAGTTCATGACAGGCACGCACCAGTTTCACGAGTCCGGCGTCGTCGATCTCGCGCGTCTGCTCCAGCCCGGACTTGCCGCGGAACCGCAGCCGCGCGCGGCCGCCGCGCAGGAATTCGACGTGGCGACCGCGCAACGTCGTCAATCCGAACGACCGGTTGCTGCGCGCGTATTCGTCGTTGCCGACGCGCACCAGCGTTTCCGCGAGCAGCGAAACGACGATCGCCAGCACCTTCGAGCGCGGGAAGCCCCGCTGCCCGAGATCGCGGCGAAGGCGCCGCCGCAGCTTCGGCAACGCCCGGCCGAAGGCGACGATGCGTTCGAACTTGCCGTCGCCGCGCGCCTGCTGCCAGCGCGGGTGGTAGCGGTACTGCTTGCGCCGGCGCGCGTCGCGGCCGGTGGCCTGCAGATGGCCGCGCGCGGTCGGGCAGATCCAGACTTCGGTATAGGCCGGGGGTATCGCCAGCGCGCGGATCCGCGCCAGCGTGGCGCGGTCGCGCACCGCGCGGCCATCGGGCAGCCGGTAGCCGAAGCCCTTGCCGACGCGGCGGCGGGCGATGCCCGGATCGGCGTCGGAGACATGGACCAGGCCGGCCTCGGCGGCATCGGACTGCGGCGTGCCGGGCTCGGGAGTGTCGGGCTTCGCGCGAGGGTGACTGCGTCGGCTTGAAAGAGGCGACAAG
>CAMPHE010000346.1 GCA_946885815.1 uncultured Arenimonas sp. | reverse complement strand
CCTTCAGCGTCTCGAGCCGGTCGGCTTCGGCGGCGGGCTTGTCGGTGCGCCAGCGCAGGATGCGCGGGAACCGCACGGCGACGCCGGACTTGTGGCGCGCCGAGGCGTTCACGCCCTCGAAGCCGAGTTCGAACACGTGCACCGGCTTCACCGCCCGCACCGGGCCGAAGCGCTCCAGCGTGTTCGCGCGGATCCAGCGGTCGAGTTTCAGGATCTCGGCGTCGTCGAGGCCCGAGTACGCCTTCGCGACCGGCACCAGCGCGTCGCCGTCCCAGACGCCGAACGTGTAGTCGGTGTAGAGCGTGCTGCGGCGGCCGTGGCCGGCCTGCGCGTAGATCAGCACGGCGTCGATCGTCAGCGGGTCGACCTTCCACTTCCACCAGTCGCCACGGCGGCGGCCGCTCTGGTAGGTCGAGTCGCGGCGTTTCAGCATCAGGCCTTCGACGCCGCGCCCGCGCGCGAGCTCGCGCATCGCGGCGGCGGCGGTCCAGTCGACCGGTTCCAGCCGCGCCGACGGTGTCAGCCGCGGGTCGCCGTTGGCTTCCAGCAGCGCTTCGAGCGCGGCGCGGCGCGCGTGCAGCGGGCGCTCGCGCCAGTCCTCGCCGTCGAGTTCGAGCAGGTCGTAGACGAGCACGCGCGCCGGCGTGTCGACCAGCGTCTTCGGGCCGGGCTTGCGGCGCTGGATGCGCGTCTGCAGCGCCGCGAACGGCATCGGCGCGTCGGCGTCGCGCCACGCGAGCAGTTCGCCGTCGAGCACCACGTCGCGCGGCAGTCGCGCCGCCGCGTCCTCGATCTCCGGGAAGCGACCGTCCAGCCGTTCCTCGCCGCGCGACCACAGCGCGATGTCGGCGCCGCGGCGGATCAGCTGCAGCCGGATGCCGTCCCATTTCCACTCGAACAGCCAGTCCTCCACCGGGCCGAGTTCCGTGACCGGCTTCTCCAGCGGCGACGCGAGGAAGAACGGATACGGCTGGCTGCGATCGCCCGGCTGCGCGTCCGGCGACAGCAGCGTCTCGAGGAAGGCCGGCGACGGATCCCACGCGCCGAGCATCCGCTGAGCGATCAGCGCGATGTCGACGCCGCTCATCTCCGCCAGCGCCTGCTGCACCAGCCGCTGCGACACGCCGACACGCAGCGCACCCGTCAGCAGCTTGTTGAACGCGAGCCGGGCGTCGGCCTTCAGCCCGCGCCAGCCTTCGAGAACCGCCGCGCGCCGCGTCGCCTCGTCCTGGCCGGCGACCGCGAGCAGCGTGTCCTCGATCCACGCGTGCAGCGGGCGGTCGATCTCCTCGGCCGGGTCGTCGAGCAGCAGCGTCAGCGTCTCGGCGAGGTCGCCGACCTGCTCGTAGCTCTCGTCGACCAGCCACGGCGCGTTGCCCGATTCCTCCGCGATCCACGCGCGCAGTTCCATCGTGCCGGCGATCTTCGCGCGCGCGCCGCCGATCTTGCCGCCGGCCAGCAGCCACAGCGCCCAGGCGGCATCGCGCGGCGGCGCGTCGCGGAAGTAGTCGACCAGCGCCGCGCGCTTGTCGCCGGTGGCGGTGCTGCGGTCGAGCCGCTGGTAGAGGTCGCGGAAGCGGCGCATCAGTCTTCGCCGCCGTAACCGGTGCGGAACACGCCGGTGTCGATGCCGCGCTCGTTGAGCGCGCGCACCAGCGCGTCGGTGTTGCCGTGCGTGGCGATCACGCGCTTCGCGTGCGACTCCTCCACGGTGCGCAGCAGCGCCGGCCAGTCGGCGTGGTCGGAGACGACGAAGCCGCGGTCGAAATTGCGCCGCCGCCGATTGCCGCGGATGCGCATCCAGCCCGACGCGAAGCCCTGCTGCACGCGGCGGAAGCGGCGCATCCACGCGCTGCCGCCGGCGGACGGCGGCGCCAGCACCAGTTCGCCGGCGAGTTCGTCGCGCCCGCGCGTGGTCTCGGCGACCGGGATTGTTTCCAGCATCGGAATGCCGGCGGCGCGATACACCTGCACGCCGGTGTCGACCGCGCCGTGCACGTACGCCGGCCGGTCGGTGAACGCCGCGAGTTCGGCGAGCAGCCGCTGCGCCTTGCCGAGCGCATAGCAGTAAAGCACCGCGGTCTCGCCGCGCGCCGCGCATTCGTCGCGCCACGCGACGATCTCGCGCGCGACGTCGGGCGTGTCGGGCCAGCGGTAGATCGGCAGGCCGAACGTCGCCTCGGTGATGAACGTGTCGCAGCGCACCGGCTCGAACGGCGCGCAGGTCGGGTCGGGCTGGCGCTTGTAGTCGCCCGACACCACCCAGACCTCGCCGCCGCATTCGATGCGCACCTGCGCCGAGCCGAGCACATGGCCCGCCGGGTGCAGCGACACCGTCGCGTCGCCGATCCGGAACAGATCGCCGTACTCGTGCACGTGGTAGCGCTGCTCGCCGAGCCGCCACTGCAGGATCGGCAGGCCGGCGCGCGTCGTGAAGTACTCGCCCGACCCGGCGCGCGCGTGGTCGCCGTGGCCGTGCGTGATCACCGCCCGCGGCACCGGCCGCCACGGGTCGATGTGGAAATCGCCCCTCGGGCAGTAGAGGCCTTCGGGCCGGGCGACGACGAGGTCGGTGTTGCGGGTCATCCCGCTAGGGTGCCGCGTGGGAGGTGAAGGATGGGACGGGAGCCGCGAGGCGGCTCGCAGTTCACAGAACTTGGGGCGCCGGTGGAAAGAACCCTTGGTCGATTTAGTCGACGGACGAAACCCTTCGGATTCACGGAACGTAAAGCGCCGCTACATTTCACGGATTCCGACGAGGGAGCACCATGCACCTGCGCTCCACCCCACCCTTGGACTACGTCGCACTCGATCGGATAGGCGCTGTAC
>CAMPHE010000345.1 GCA_946885815.1 uncultured Arenimonas sp. | reverse complement strand
CGGGTTGACGGCCTCGGCGATGGAATCGCCGGCCTTCGCGCCGACCACGCCACCGACCGCGGCACCCACCAGGCTGCCCACGGGGCCCGCCGCCGCACCGACCGCGGCACCCGTCAGCGCACCGCCGACCGCGCCCGTACCGGCACCGACGCTATGGTCCTTCTTGACGTCGCTCATTTTAGATTCCTCGTCTGCAGTCCGGCTCCACGATGTCGCCGGGGACTGCGACCGTAGGCGCGCGCCGCTCAAATGGTCGTGAAGGAACACGCGTCGTGCACGGTAAAAATTTCGCGATGCATGGAACGCGCCTGAATGCGCGTGTTCAGCGCCGAATTACGCGGCGTCGCCCTTGCGCGCATCGACGATCATCTGCGCGATCGCGCGATCGCCCTTCGCGATCAGTTCCACCGGCGTGAACTGGAATCCACTGAGCACCATCGCTTCGCCGATGCTCCATTCGCGCTGCTCCTTCGTGAACCCGCCGGCGCCGGCGGCGACGGCCGCGATGCGCTCCGCGGTCGGCACGGTGTCCTGCGGATCCGGCACCACCTTGCGGACCGCGCCGGAGGCCGACGGCCCCTTCGCGAGTTCGGTCGTCAGCCAGTCGATGCGCGCCAGCGCGACGCCGAGGCGATCGCCACCGTCCTGCAGCGCCGGCACCGCCGACGCGAGCGCGCCGAGCAGCGCGTCGCGTTCGGCGACGACCGACTGCGCGGCCTTCTCCTTCGCGGCGATCTGCGCTTTCGTTTCCTCGAGCTTCTTCTCGAGCGCGTGGATCTCGTCCGCGGGATCGTCGAGCGACTTCGCGCCGAGCAGCCGCATCACGCGCTCGCCGAGCCGCGCGTGGATCGCCGGGTCGCTGAACTTCAGGTCGCGTGCGGCGGTCTGCCACGCCAGCGCGACCTGGCTCACGGTCTGCCCTTTCTCGCTGGCCGGCTGCGGCGCGGTGTCGGCGGGTGGCGCTTCGGCGGGCGCGGCGAGCGTGCCGGCGGCGACCGACTGGATGGCCAGGTCGAGCCGGTCACACAGCTCGGTCTTCTGGAAATCGCGCGACAGCTTGCGCAGCTCGATGCGGCAGTCGATCAGCAGGTCGCGGAGGTCCTTCATGCCGGCGATTGTATGCCGCGCCCGCGCGGGCGGCACCCGTTCCCGGTCAGTCGCCGGACGGCGCCTCGCCCGGGGGATGGACCGCATAGCCGCGCGCCTGCAAGGGCGCCAGCCACGACGCCGGCCCGTCGACCCGATCCAGTGGCAGCACCGCGAAGCTCGTCGGGTGGGTGGCGATCGCGGCTTCCGCGTCGGCGAGCCAGGCCGCGGCGACGCGTTCTGGCAGGTCGTCGAGGCCTTCCGCCTTCGCGAGGTCGGTACCGAGCAGCGCGTCCCGGCAGGACTGCGCGAAGTCGGTGTACGGCAGCGCGCGCAGCGCGGCGACGTCGCCGAGCGACCACGCGTTGGCGCGGTCGGCCAGCGTGCCGAGGTCGTGCTCCACCTGCGCCAGGGTGAGACGGAAGCACGGCACGTCGTCGAGCGTGTCGCCGGCGAACGACTTCAGCGCGGCCTTCGCGTCGGCGATCACCCGCGTCACCGTGGGGCGCTGCAGCGGCACGTCGGCGCGCCTGGCGGCGCGCTCGACGACACGCCCGACGACGTCGCGCGTCGACAGGTCGTGCCGTTTCAGCGCCGCCTCGCGCAGGTCCATCGCCGCCAGCAGCGGCCGGCGCTTCTCGACCCCGCGATCGCGCCCGAGATAGCGCGCCTTCAGTGCCCGCCAGCGCGCGAAGTCGGGCGGCGGCAGCACGTCGGCGAGCGTCTCCTTGCCCGGGTTGTTGCGCGCCCTCAGCAGCGCCGGCAGCAGGAACACGCCGCCGAAGCGCACGCCCTCGGCCTTCAGGTCGACGCGCGGCGGCAGCAGCACGACGCCCGACCCGGCGATCTTCGCGACCACCTCGTCGCCGTTCCATTCGATGCGGCGTGGCAGCGGCGACACCGTCGCCAGCACCCACAGCACGTGGCCGTCTCGCTCGACGCGCCACAGGCCCGGGCCGGGCACTTCGCCGGTGACGACGATCGCGTCGAGTTCGGTGACGGCGGCCGGCGTGGCGGGAGTGTCGGGAGTGGCCTGCGGCGCGGCGGCGGCGGCCGACGCACCGAACACCGTGGCGAACAGCAGCGTGCGGATCATCGGCGCTCCGGGTCGCGGCGCGTCAGCGCGCCAGCAGGAAGTTCAGCAGGTTGTTCTGGAAGTACGGATTCACCGACAACTGGTCGTGCCGTTCGCAGAGGAAGAAGCTCTGCGCGATCGGGAACGTGCCCGACGGCCGCCCGAACACGTCCGGCAGGTCGCGGCCGAGCATCGAGTCGCGCGTCACGAGGCCGTCGCCCGGCAGCATCAGCAGGCGCTCGTAGTCGACGCCGTCGACGCGCGAGTGCACTTCCTCCGGGCGCACGACCAGGCGCTCCTTGCCGTCCGGCCCGACGTCGAGGATCGCGCGGCCCGGCGTCGGCGTGCAGTCGCCGCCGAACACCGCCACTTCCACGCCGTTGCCGCGGACCGGCGCGCCCAGCGCTTCCTGGAAGCGCCTGGCGCGGGTGAGGTTGCGCACGAACCGCGCCTGCAGCTGCGCCATCACCATCGCGCCCGACTCGTGGTCATCCGCCGCCGACAGCACGCGCTGCTCCACTTCCGGCGAATAGACCGACCAGCGGCGCGCCCGCCATTCGTCGGGACTCCACAGGTCGAAGTCGGCCGGCTCGCCTTCGGGCGTCAGCACCACCTGCGCCTGCGGATGCGGCAGCGCTTCGAACGGCGTCGCGAACGTCGCCAGCACTTCCACCGGCAC
>CAMPHE010000344.1 GCA_946885815.1 uncultured Arenimonas sp. | reverse complement strand
CCAGGAGAACGTGCAGACCACGCTTATCCCCGCCGGCGGCGCGGCGATGATGGAGTTCCACACCGAAGTGCCGGGCAGCTACGTGCTGGTCGACCACTCGCTGTTCCGGGCGTTCAACAAAGGCGCGCTGGCGATCATGAAAGTCGAGGGCGAGGAGGACAGGACGATCTACAGCGGCAAGGAGGTCGACCACACCTACCTCGGCGACAAGGCGGCGAGCCTCGCCCCGGTCGCCGAAGCCGCGGCCGCGCAGCAGTCCGGCACGCTGACGCCGGAGCAGCAGTCGGCCGCCGGCAAGGCGCTGTTCGCGGGCACCTGCTCCACTTGCCACGGCGCCGACGGCGGCGGCATGGAGGGCGTGTTCCCGCCGCTGGCGAAGTCCGACTACCTCACCACGCACGACCATGCGCAGCTGATCGGCATCGTGCTCAACGGCCTCACCGGGCCGGTGACGGTCAACGGCAAGGACTTCAACTCGGTGATGCCGCCGATGAGCCAGCTGACCGACGACGAGGTCGCGAACATCCTGACCTACGTGCTCGGCAGCTGGGGCAACCCGGGCGGCGTCGTGACGAAGGCCGACGTCGAAGCGGTACGCGCGGCGACACCGCGGTCGGAAGGCGCCGCGCATTGAACCGCACCGTGTCCGCGCGACGCGTCGGCACGTGCCTGCTCGCGGTGGCACTGGCGGCGCCGGCGGTGGCGGCCCCGCCGGGCTCCGGTGGCCGTGACTGGGTGACGCTGCCGGCGGGGCGTTACGCGTCGGCGCTGGCGTACGAGGACCTGAAGGGCGAAGTGGCCGTCGACGCGTTCCAGCTGCACCGCACGCCCGTGACGAACGGACAGTTCCTCGCGTTCGTCCGCGCGAATCCGGATTGGCGACGCGGTTCGGTCCCGGCACTGTTCGCCGAAGCGCGCTATCTGCAGCACTGGGCCGGCCCGACGGACCTCGGCGAGGCCAGCCCCGCGCAGCCGGTGGTCAACGTCAGCTGGTTCGCCGCGCAGGCGTACTGCGAGGCGCAGGGCGCGCGCCTGCCGACCTGGTCGGAATGGGAATACGCGGCGGCGGCCGACGAGACGCGCCGCGACGCGCGGTCCGACCCGGCATGGCGCGAACGGATCCTGGCGTGGTACTCGGTGCCGTCGAACCGGCCACTGCCGGCGGTCGGCGCCGGGCCGGCCAACGTCTACGGCGTGCACGACCTGCACGGCGTCGCGTGGGAATGGGTGCTCGACTGGTCGGCGATGCTGGTGTCCAGCGACAGCCGCGAACAGGGCGACCCCGATTCGATGCGCTTCTGCGGCGCCGGCGCGCTGTCGATGTCCGACCGCGACAACTACGCGATCCTGATGCGCGTGGCGATGCTGTCGTCACTGGAAGGCAACGACACCACCGGCAACCTCGGCTTCCGGTGTGCCCGCGATGTGCCGACGAGGAAGGCCCCATGAATTTCGCGAAGGCCCTCGCCTGTGCGCTCCTGCTGGTCCCCGCGCTCGCCGCGGCCGCCGCCACGCCGCCGGCCGGGCCACTGCCGGACGATTCGCTCTACCGGCTGGAAGACACGCTGACCGACCAGGACGGAAAGGACTTCACGCTGGCCGACGGGCGCGGCCGGCCGCGGATCGTGACGATGTTCTACGCGTCCTGCCGCTTCGTCTGCCCGCTGATCGTCGACAGCGCGAAGGGCATCGACCGCAGCCTGTCGGCCGTCGAGCGCGATCGCCTCGGGTACCTGCTCGTCAGCATCGACCCGGCGCGCGACGACCCGGCCGCGCTGAAGGCCGTCGCCGACCAGCGGGGCCTCGCGGCGCCGCGCTGGACGCTGGCGCGCGCCGAAGCCGGCACGGTGCGCCGGCTGGCCGCGGTCTTGGGCGTGCGCTACCGCGAGCTCGCCGACGGCGAGTTCAACCACAACACGGTGCTGGTGCTGCTGGACGCCGACGGGCGCGTCGTCGCCCGGACGGAAGCTTTGGGTTCGAAACCCGACCCGGACTTCCTCGCCGCGGTGAAGGCGGCGCTGAAGCCGCCGGCGGCGGGTTGACGCACGTCAAGCCGGCGCCGCGCGGCACCGGGGAAAATACCGCCAGGTCGATGGAAGCAGGCGAATGAAACCCGATACCGGCGTCGAGAGTTACAACGACAAGGTGGTGCTGCAGATGGCGGTGGCCACCGTCATCTGGGGCATCGTCGGCATGCTGGTGGGGGTGTACATCGCCGCGCAGCTGTACTGGCCGGCACTCAATTTCGACATCCCGTGGCTCGGTTACGGCCGGCTGCGGCCGCTGCACACCAACGCGGTGATCTTCGCGTTCGGTGCCACCGCGCTGATGGCCACGAGCTACCACGTCGTGCAGCGCACCTGCCATGTGCGGCTGTTCTCGGACAGGCTGGCGGCGTTCACGTTCTGGGGCTGGCAGGCGGTGCTGGTGTCGGCGGTGATCACGCTGCCGCTGGGCATCACGCAGAGCAAGGAATACGCCGAGCTGGAATGGCCGATCGACGTGCTGATCGCGGTCGTCTGGATCGCGTACGGCGTCGTGTTCTTCGGCACCATCGTCAAGCGGCGCATCCCGCACATCTACGTCGCGAACTGGTTCTACGGCGCTTTCATCATCGCGATCGCGGTGCTGCACATCGGCAACAACCTCGTCGTGCCGGCGTCGCTGTGGAAGAGCTACCCGATCTACAGCGGCGCGGTCGACGCGCTGGTGCAGTGGTGGTACGGCCACAACGCCGTCGGCTTCCTGCTGACCACCGGCTTCCTCGGGATGATGTACTACTTCGTGCCGAAGCAGGTGCAGCGGCCGATCTATTCGTACCGGCTGTCGATCGTGCATTTCTGGGC
>CAMPHE010000343.1 GCA_946885815.1 uncultured Arenimonas sp. | reverse complement strand
AGGTACTCGATCAGCACCGGCGGCGTGCTGCCGTCGTCGGTGGTGATCTGGTTGCGGTCGATGCCCAGCGACACGTTGATCGTCTGGGTTTCGGTGATCGGGATGCCGGCGAAGATCTCGCCGGACGACACCGCGTTGTTGAAGTTCGCGAGGTTGGCGTCGCGGTCCGAATAGTCGAAGTCGCTGTGGTTGAGCGCGAAGCCCAGCGAGACACCGTCGTCGGTGAAGTACGGGTCGGTGAACGCCAGCGCGAACTGCTTCGAATAGCTGTTGTGCTGGATCTGGGTGCTGAAGCGGTTGCCCGTGCCCAGGAAATTGTTCTGCGTGAGCTGCAGGCTGGTGATCAGGCCGTACGCCTGCTGGTAGCCGAGGCCGAACGTGAAGGTGCCGGAATTGCGCTCCTTGACGTTGATCACCACGTCGACCAGGTCGGGCGCGCCGGCGACCGGCGGCGTCTCGATCTCGACGGTCTCGAAGAAGCCCAGCCGCTGCAGGCGGACCTTGGAGCGGTCGATCGCCGCCTGCGAGAACCACGCGCCCTCGAACTGGCGCATCTCGCGGCGCAGCACCTCGTCGGCGGTGCCGGTATTGCCCTTGAACTCGATGCGGCGCACCTGCACGCGCGGGCCCGGGTCGACGAAGAAGTTGATGCCGACGGTGCGCTTCTCGCGGTCGATCTCCGGCACCGGGTTCACCTGCGCGAACGCGTAGCCGATGTTGCCGAGATTGGCGACGATCGCGTCGGTGGTCAGCTCGACCATCGCGCGCGAGAACGTGTCGCCTTCCTTCAGGATGACGAACTTCTCGACGTCTTCCTGCGGCAGGATCGTGTCGCCGCTCACCTTCACCGAGCTGACGGTGTAGATCTCGCCCTCGGCGACGTTGGCGGTGACGAAGATGTCGCGCTTGTCCGGGCTGATCGCGACCTGCGTCGATTCGACGTTGAAGTCGACGTAGCCGCGGTCGAGGTAGTAGTTGGACAGCTTCTCGAGGTCGCCCGAGAGCTTTTCGCGCGAGTACTGGTCGTCGCGGCGGTACCAGGACAGCCAGTTGCTGGTGTTCGATTCCCAGCTGCGGCGCACTTCCTCGTCGGCGTACGACTCGTTGCCGACGATGTTGATGTCGCGGATGCGCGCGGCCTTGCCCTCGGCGATCGCGATGGCGATGTCGACGCGGTTGCGGTCCAGCGGCGTGATCGTCGGCACGATCGTGACGTTGTACTTGCCGCGGTTGTTGTACTGGCGCAGCAGTTCCTGCGTCACGCGGTCGAGGTTGAGCGGATTGAACGTCTCGCCTTCGGCCAGGCCGATGCCGCGCAGGCCTTCGGTCAGGTCCTCGGTCTGGATGTCCTTGTTGCCGCTGATCGTGATCGTGTTGATCGCGGGGCGCTCGGCGACCACGACCACGAGGATGTCGCCCTGGCGCTCGAGACGCACGTCGCTGAAGAAGCCGGTGCGGAACAGCGCGCGGATCGCCTCGCCGGAACGCGTGCGGTCGATCGTGTCGCCGCGCTCGACCGGCAGGTACGTGAACACGGTGCCGGGGGAAATGCGCTGCAGTCCCTCGACGCGGATGTCCGCGACGGTGAACGCCTCGTAGTTCTGGGCCTGGGCCGGGCCGGCGAAGGCGGCGGCGAGCGCGAGGCTCAGGAGGCAGCGGCGGACAATGGGTCGCGTCATCTTCAATCCGTTGGTGACGGGCGCCGGGGCGCCCGCGTAAGGAGGGGAGGTCAGAACCCGGGCCGGAACAGGTCGTTGTAGAAGGCCAGTCCCATCAACCCGGCGAGGAACGCCAGACCGACGTACTGGCCCGCCGCGAGCACCCGCTCGCCGACCGGGCCGCCCTTGACCAGCTCGATAAGGTAATACAGCAGGTGCCCCCCATCCAATACGGGGATCGGGAGCAGGTTCATGATGCAAAGGCTCAGGGACAGGATCGCGAGGAAGTTCAGGAACCACGCGAGGCCGAGCCCGGCGCTGACGTTGGCGACGCGGGCGATCGTGATCGGCCCGGAGATGTTCTCCAGCGAAGCCCGTCCCAGCACCATCCGCTTCAGCAGCCCCAGCGCGTCCGAGCCGGTCTGCCACGTGGCCGCCAGCGCCGCCGGAATCGCGTCGAGCGGACCATGGCGCAGCAGCGCCGTCTGCGCCAGCGGTGCCGGCCCCACGCCGAGCTGCCAGACGGGCGCATCGCCGTCGCCGCCCAGCCGCGGGTCCACCGGGACTTCGATCCGGCGGCCATCGCGCTCGACCCGGATGGCCAGCGTCCGCCCCGGCGCGCCGAGTTCCTGCAGCAGCGGCCGCAGCTGGGCGAAATCGACCACGGCGCGACCATCGACCGCGAGCACCCGGTCCCCCGGCTGGAGCCGGCCGTCGGACGCGCTGCCGCCGACGACGGTGCCGATCACCGGCGGGATGTGCGGCCGGATGCCGATTGCCGGCAGCAGGTCGCCGGCGCGCAGGCCTTCGTCGAGGCGGTCGAAAGGCAGCTCGACAGAGCGTTCGGTCCCGTCGAGCCCGCGTACGCGGGCGACCACCGGCACGCGATCGAACCCCGCGGTCGACAGCGCGACGCCCGCATCGGTGAAGGTGGGCGTTGCGCGGCCGCCGATCTCCAGCAGCAGGTCGCCGTCGCGCAGGCCCGCTGCCGCGGCGATGCCGTCGACACCGACCTGCGGCGCCAGGTCGGGCTTGCCGACGACGAACATCAGCCACAGCAGGGCCACGCACAGCAGGAGGTTGGCGAGCGGGCCGGCCGCTACGATCGCGATGCGCTGCCACACCGACTTCGCGTTGAAGCTCACGAGACGTACTTCGCGCTCGACTTCCACTCCGCGGTCGACGAGCATCCGCACAGACCCCC
>CAMPHE010000342.1 GCA_946885815.1 uncultured Arenimonas sp. | reverse complement strand
TAGTCGGCGATGCTGGTCTTCCCGCGGACGTCGATCTCGACGGCATCCTTGGCCTTCATTTCCCCGAGCGCGGCGTGGACCTGTTCGAGGAGGGCCTCCGGCGTGGGCGCCGGGTCGGGCATGCGGGTCTTGATGACGTGGGCCTGGGTGGTCAAAGGCTGGCTCGCTGGGGAAGTCGGCGCGGATTATACGCCCGGGCCCCGTGCATCGCCGGTGTACAGGCCGTGCTCGCGGATGTAGCCGGCGACGCCGGGCGCGAGCCACCCGCCGGTATCGGCCCGGCCACGAAGTCGTTCCCGCAGCTGCGTCGCCGACGCCGGGTGCGGCGGCATGTCCAGCAGGAAGGCCCGGCCGGACGGAGCCGAGACCAGATCCGCGGGCCGCTCGGTCCAGCGCCCCGCCATCGCCGCCGCGAGCACGTCCGGCAGCGGGGACAGCGCGTGGCCCGGTCGGACGGCGACGACGAGATGCGCCAGACCGGCCAGCGTTTCCCAGCGATGCCAGGTCGGCAGGCCGCGGAAGGCGTCGGCCCCCACCAGCCACGCGAGGGGCGCCGATGGCCCGGCCTCCGCGCGCGCCTGCTCCAGCGTCAGCACCGTCCACGACGGGCCGTCGCGCCGCAGCTCGCGCTCGTCGAGCGACAGTCCGGGCGTGCCGGCGATCGCGAGCGCGACCATCGCCGCGCGCTGCGCCGCCGACGCGCCCGGCGCCGGCCGGTGCGGCGGATCGGCGGCCGGCACGAACGCCACATCGGCGTGCAGGGTGTCGCGCGCGGCGATCGCGACCGCGAGATGCCCGGCGTGGACCGGATCGAAGGTGCCGCCGTAGAGGATCCGCAGCGTCACGACGCCAGCAGGCGGCGCGCCTTCGCGTCGGCGATGGCGACCAGCAGCCGTTCCAGCAGCAGCCACGGATCGCCGTCGCCGCGCCCCTTGGCCGTGCGGTCGACGCGGCCGCATTCGGCCGCGAACGCTTCCCAGCGCGACACCGGATGGCGCTCCAGCGCCCGGCGGTAGACCGCCTGCTTGGATTCCCCGACGTGCCCGGCGCGCATCGCCGCCGCGACGCCGCCGCCGCGCTCGGCCGCGCGCGCGATCGACGCGAGCGACACGACCTCCTTCGCGATCATCGGCATCAGGCCCGCCACCTGCTCGCCTTCGGCGCGCAGCGCCGCGAGCATCCGCACGACGCGCGTCACCTCGCCGGCGAACGCCGCATCGGCCAGCCGGAACACGTCGAACCGCGACGAGTCGGCGACCAGCTGTTCCATGCGATCGGCGTCGATCGGCTGCGCCGCCGGCCCCGACGCCGGGCCGATCGCCAGCGCGAGCTTGTCGATCTCCTGCGCCGCGGCGAGCAGATTGCCTTCGACGCGGTCCTGCAGCAGCCGCAGCGCGTCGGGCGTCGCGACCAGCCCGCGCCTGCGCAACCGCCGCTGCAGCCAGTCGGGCAGTTCGTGCGGTTTCAGCGGCCAGACCGGCACGACATGGCCCGCGGCGGCGATCGCGTCGGTCCACTTGCCCTTGTGCTTCGTGCTCCATTCCTGCGTGGTGATCAGCAGCACCGTGTCCGGCGCCGCGCGCCCGCAGTACTCGATGAGCGCCTTCGCGCCGTCGACGCCGGGGCGGCCGGACGGCAGGCGCAGGTCGAACAGCCGGCGCGTCGCGAACAGGCTCAGCGTCGCGACGCCGCGCGCCAGTTCGTTCCAGTCGAACGAGCCCTCGGCGTCGAGCACCTGGCGCTCGCCATAGCCCTCCTCGCGGGCGCGGGCACGGACGGCATCGGCCGCTTCCTGCACGAGCAGCGGTTCGGCGCCCGCGACCAGGTACACCGGGCGCAGCGGCTCGCTCGCGAGCTGGCGCTCCAGCCGGTCCGGCCTGAGTTCCATCAGTCGGCGCGCAGCACCACGTCGATGCGGCGCAGGATCGCCGCCTGCATCTCGCGGCGCAGTTCGGCCTGCAGCAGTTCCTGCTCCTGCGGGCTGCCGCCCGGCGACAGCGCGTCGTACGTGTATTCGCGCGACAGGGCGATCTCCTGCAGCGGCACGAGCACCTTGTCGGCGGCGTCGCGCAGTTCGAACTTCACGAGATACCGCGATTCGTATTCACGCACCCGGGCGCGACGGTCGACCGACAACGGACGCGTGTCCAGACGCTCGGACCGCACGTGCAGCGTGGCGGCGTCGGCGCCTTCCGTGGCCGGCGCGGCGCCGGCGCGGTCCAGCGCGGTGGCCAGGCCGTAGGCCAGGGGGCTGTACGGATCGGCGGTGACGACCTTCACCGGCCCGAGTTCATCCGCGATCGCCAGCGTCGAGCGCGGATGGAAGCCGCAGCCCGCGAGGGCGACGAACACGCAGATCAGCAGCACGAAACGATGCATCGGTCACCCCGCGACGATGTTGACGATCTTTCCGGGCACGACGATCACCTTGCGCACGGTCAGTCCTTCCACGAACTTTTGCACGTTCGGCTCGGCGAGGGCCAGCGCCTCCACCGCGTCGCGGTCGGCCGACACCGGCACTTCGAGCGTCGCCCGCAGCTTGCCGTTCACCTGCACCGCGAGCGTCACCGCGTCGCGCACCAGCGCCGCCGGGTCGGCCCGCGGGAACGCGATGTCCTCCAGCGTGGCCTCGGCGTGGCCGAGGACCTGGCGCAGCGCGTGCGAGGTATGCGGCGTGATCGGGTTGAGCAGCAGCACCACGGCCTCCAGGCATTCCTGCCGCAGCGCGCGCCCCTGCGCCGACATGTCGTCGAACTTCGCGATCGCGTTCAGCAGCTCCATCACCGCGGCGATCGCCGTGTTGAAGGTGTGGCGGCGACCGTAGTCGTCGCCGACCTTCTGGATGGTTTCGTGCAGCTGGCGGCGCAGCGTCT
>CAMPHE010000341.1 GCA_946885815.1 uncultured Arenimonas sp. | reverse complement strand
CGAGGAACGCGATGCGGATGCGGCCCGGCTCGTCGTCGAACACTTCCGGGCCGCGGTCGGGCGGCAGTTCGGGAATCACGTCCTCGAGCAGGTCGTCGATGCCGCGCTGGTGCGAGGCGGCGATCCCGATCACCTTGTCGGCGCCGAAGCGCGCGAACTCGGCGAGCGCCGCCCGCTCGTCGATGCCGTCGGTCTTGTTGACCACGAGGAACCAGCGCCGGCCCGAACGCCGCAGCCACGCCAGGATGTCCTGGTCGAGGCCCGACGGGCCTTCGCGCCCGTCGACGATGAACAGCACGAGGTCCGATTCCTCGACCGCCGCGCGCGCCTGGCGCGCGGTCGCGCCGGCGAGGCCTTCCTCGTCGCCGGACAGGCCGCCGGTGTCGACCAGGGCGAACGGGTGGTCCTCGTCGCGACGGCAGACGCCGTAGTGACGATCGCGCGTGACGCCGGGCTCGTCGTGCACGAGCGCGTCGCGCGAGCGTGTCAGCGCGTTGAACAGCGTGGACTTGCCGACGTTCGGTCGTCCGACGAGCGCGACCAGCGGCAGCATCGGGCTACTGGACCGGCGCGAACGCGGCCAGCTCGCCTTCGGCGGTGATCGCGTAGAGCATGCCGGCCGGCGACACCACCGGCGTGCCGAGGATCGCCGCGTTCTCGATCCGGTCGCGCCCGGCGAGCGTGCCGTCGGCGAGGCGGATCCAGTGCAGATAGCCCTCGATGTCGCCGACCACGGCGTAGGCGCCCTGCACCGCCGGCGTCGTCAGCCAGCGGCGCGCGAGCGCGTCCTGCTTCCACAGGGCGTTGCCGGTCGTGCGGTCCAGCGCCCAGACGGTGCCGTCGCGGTCGGACAGGATCAGCCGGTCGCCCGCGAGCGCGAGCCCGCCGTAGCTGCCGACGTCGCGGGACCAGAGCGGGCGGCCGTTCGGCGCCAGCGCCATCGTCTGGCCGCCGTAGCTCGCCGCGTAGATCTCCGCACCGGTCGCGATCAGTTCGCCGTCGATGTCGGCCATCCGGTCGAGTTCGCTGCGGCCTTCCGGCTGCGCGATCACCTGCTCCCAGACCAGGCCGCCGTCGGTGGCGCGCAGCGCCAGCACGGTGCCGTCGTCATGACCGAGGAACACCAGGCCGCCGGCCGCGACCGGCGAGCCGTTGCCGCGGACGCTGAGGTTCGGCAGGCCGCGGTCGAACACCCAGCGCTGCGCTCCGGTCCCGGCGTCGAACGCGAAGGTCTTGCCGTCGCCGCTGCGCACGATCACCAGGCCGTCGGAAAGCAGCGGCGTGCTGATGATCTCGGACGTCGCCTTCGCCGCCCAGCGCTCCGCGCCGGTTTCCGCGTCGAGCGCGATCACTTCGCCGTTGCGGCCGCCGGCGACCACCAGACCATTGCCCGCGGCCGGGCCGCCACTGACGCCGCCGTCGATCGCGCGGCGCTTCCAGAACAGCCAGAGGCTGCCGGTCTTGCCGGTGCTGACCACTTCCGAATCCCACAGCTCGGCACCGGTGGTCGCGTCGAACGCGAGCACGCGGCCTTCGTCGTTGGAAACGAACACGCGGTCCCCGTCCACCGCGGCATGCTGCCGCAGGCCGTGGCGCTCGCGGCCGTCGCCGAGGTTGCGCGACCACGCTTCGCCGGTCGCGATCGGGCTGGCGATGTCGGTGAGCTCGGCCGGCTCGACCGCCTTGGCCTTGTCGTCGCCGAACCAGCCCTTGATGGTGGTGCAACCGGCGAGCAGGACGACCAGCGCGACGAGGAACAGGGTGCGGAACGACATGCGGTCAGGCCTCCGGAAGTGCGGACGGCGTGCCGCCCGCGTCGGTGAGTTTCATTTCGATCATCGGGCGCGTCGGTGCGGCGACGTCCAGCGACGCCAGCGCCTTCTCGTAGGCGGCGCGCGCGGCGTCGCGCCGGCCGAGCGCCATTTCGGCGTCGCCGCGCAGTTCGGCGGCGACCGCCGGGAAGGTCTTCTCGACCTCGGCGTCGAGGCGCGCGAGCGCGTCCTCGGCCTTGCCGTCGTCGACCAGGATGCGGGCGGCGCGCAGCTTCGCCAGCGCCGCGAGCGCCGGGTCGACCTTCGCCGCCGGGACGTTCGCGAGCGCCGCCAGCGCGTCCTCGTGCCTGCCGGCTTCGTGCAGCGATGCGGCCGTGCGCAGCGCGGCGAGCGCGCCGAACGGCAGGTCCGGATACTGCGTGCGCAGCGCTTCGGCATGCGCGGCGGCCTTCTCGGTCTCGCCCGCTTCCAGCGACGTGGTGAACGCGTGGTATTCCATGGCGGCGTCGTGCCGCTTCACGTCCGCCTGCCCGTCCCACCAGCGCCAGCCGAAGAGCAGCGCGAGGCCGATCGCGATGCCGCCGATCAGGGAGGAGCCGTTGTCTCGCAGCCAGGCGCGAACGCGTTCGCCCTGTTCGTATTCGTCGATCTGGTCCATGGGTGCTTTCTTGGGGCCGGCGCGGCGCGCCGGCGGGTGGATCGGAAGCGCCGCGCGGCGAAGGGCGATCAGTTCGTCGCGGGGGCCGGAGCGCCGTCGGAGGATACCGCAAAGCGGGCGACGTTCGCCGCACGGAACGGCGTGAGGTCGATCTCGCGACCGGCGTGCTCGACCCGCACGCCGTCGGCATTGCCCAGCGTCACATGGCCGACGCGACCCGCCTCGAAGCGCCGCAGTTCGCCGGCAGGCACCAGCCCGCGTTCGATCCGCGCACCGTCCGGGCCGACCACGTCGATCCAGCTCTCGTCTTCGAAGGTCAGCACGAGCGAATCCGCTGCCGCCGCGCTGGCGAACGGGGTCATCGACGCCATCACCGGATCGGGCGCGGCCACCGCGGCGACCGGCGCCGGGATGTCGACCGGCACCCGGTCGGGCGTATCCGTCGTCGTCGCC
>CAMPHE010000340.1 GCA_946885815.1 uncultured Arenimonas sp. | reverse complement strand
CGCAGGATCTTCTGCCCGAGCGTCACGCCCATGCGCATCCGCGCCTTGTGCACCGAGATGTTCTCGATCATCGAGTCGGGGCGCGCGAAGTACACGTACTCGAAGATGCACGGCGTGCTCGGCGCGGCGTCGGCGACGACACGCGCGTGCAGCTGCCCCTCGGTGGTGATGACGACGGCCTCGCCGGGCAGCACGTCGCGCTCGCGCACGAAGCCGAGGATGTCGAGCGCGACGGATTCGGAGGCCACGGCGTATTCGGCCGCGCCGGGCCCGGCAGGCGCGGGGCGGCGGCCGAGCACCAGCGGCCGGATGCCGTTCGGGTCGCGGAACGCGACCAGGCCCAGCCCCATCACCATCGCCACCACCGCGTAGCCGCCGGCGCAGCGCTTGTGCACGCCCGCGACCGCGGCGATCGCCGCTTCCGGCGTCAGCGCGCCCTGCGCCTGCAGTTCGTGCGCGAACACGTTCAGCAGCACTTCGCTGTCCGATTCGGTGTTGACGTTGCGCTTGTCCTGTTCGAACACCATCCGTCGCAACTCGTCGGTGTTGATCAGGTTGCCGTTGTGCGCGAGCGCGATGCCGTACGGCGAGTTCACGTAGAACGGCTGCGCCTCGTCGCTGCCGGCGGAACCGGCGGTCGGGTAGCGGCAGTGGCCGATGCCGACCCGGCCGTCGAGCAGCGCCATCGCCTTCTCGTCGAACACGTCCTTCACCAGCCCGTTGCCCTTGTGCAGGTGCAGGCGGTGGCCGTCCATCGTGGCGATGCCGGCCGCGTCCTGGCCGCGGTGCTGCAGCACCGTCAGGCCGTCGTAGAGCGAGGCCGCGACGTCGGTCGCGCCGGCGATGCCGAGAATGCCGCACATGGGTCAGGTCTCCGGAACGGGGGGCGCCGGCGCGGGGGGCGCGTCGGCGGAAAAGTCCATGTACCCGGCCGCGGCGGGCGGCAGGAAGCCGGCCATCCACTCCGCGCCCTTCTGCGCTCCGGGCAGCAGCTGCGACTCGCGCCACCAGTCGTCGCGCGGCACCGGCGTGAAGCCGAGCAGCATCACCGCGACGCACGCCAGCACCACGCCGCGCGCGAGACCGAATCCGAGGCCCAGCACGCGATCGGTCGGCGACAGCCCGGTTTCGGCGATCGCGCGGCCGATCATCCAGGTGATCGCGCCGCCCGCGAGCAGCACCACGAGGAACACCGCGGCGTGACCGAGGAACAGCCGCGCCGACGGCGATTCGATGCCGCCGAACCACGCCGACACCGTGCTGCCGAACGCGATCGTCAGCCAGAACGCCGCGACCCACGCCGTCAGCGACAGCACCTCGACGATGAAGCCGCGCCACAGGCCGACGCCCATCGACACCGCCAGGATCAGGAGCAGCGCATAGTCGGCCGCGTTCAGCATCGGCGCGTCAGGGGTGCGAGACGACGATGGCGTCGGCGATGCCGAGCTTGCCGGCGACGTCGTCGCGGAGGCGCTGCGCGGCCGCGCGATCGGCTTCCGGCCCGACCCGCACGCGCCAGACGACGCCGTTCGCGGTCGGCACGCGCTGGTGGAACGCGACGAACCCGGCCGACTTCGCGCGACCGACCAGCACGTTCGCGTCGGCTTCCGAACTGAGCGCGCCGAGCTGCACGGCGAAGCCCACCGACGCCGCCGCCGGCGCCCGCCCCGTGGCCGCGGGCGCGGCGGGGGAAGCCCCATCCAGCGCGATCACCGCCGCCGAGCCGCCGCTCAGGCCCTCCACCCGCAGGCGCGCCGCTTCCGCGAGCGCGCGTTCCGCGTACGGACCGACACGGACGCGCAGCGCCGGCTTGCCGTCCACCGACACGTTCTCGGTGCCCACCGGCAGCTTCGCCGCACGCAGGCGGTCGGCCAGCGCGCGCGCGTTGTCGAGGTTCGAGAACGTGCCGACGTTCACCGCGTAGCGGCCCGCGGCCGTGGTCACCGGCAACGGCGCGGCCGGCGCCGGGACGGGCGTTTCCACCACCGGTGCGAGGTCGGGTCCCGCGGTCGAAGGCGGTTCGGGAACGACCGGCTCGCCGGTGGCCGGGTCGACGGCCGCCAGCGGGGCCTCGTCGGGGGCCTCGACCGGCGCGTCCGGGTCGAAGTCGACGCGCGGCGCCGCGGCATCGGGATCGACCGTGACGGTGGTCGACGCGTCACCGGTCGGGAGCACGGCGTCGCCGCGCGGGGCGGTGGGCGCAGGCAGTGCCAGCGGGACTTCTCGCGTCTCGAATTCGGCGTCCGGCGCGGCGGGCGCATCCAGCGGAACGCGGGCCGCGCCCTGGTTCGCCGGATCCGGGCCCTTCAGCAGCATCGGCAGGAAGATCATCGCCAGCGCCACGAGCACGGCGGCGCCGATCAGGCGCTGTTTCAGGGCGGATTCCATCGGTCGTTCGCGTCCGGCCGGAAGGGATGCGAATTATAGCCGGGATGCCGCGTCGCCCGATTCAGCCGCTCGCGTGCGGTTCATCCGCGGCGAGCGCGTCGGCGACGGTGTGGAACGAGCCGAACACCAGTACGCGACCCGCCGGGCCGATCGCCGCGGCGGCGGCTGCGCGGGCCGTGGCGAGGTCCGGGTGGGCATGGATGCGGCCGGGCGCGACGACGGCCGCGAGCCGCCGCACCAGCTCGTCCGTCGCGAGCCCGCGGGCGCCGGCATCGACGATCGGGCCGACGTGCCACGCTTCCAGGCCGGGGTCGAGCACCGCCGCGATCGCGGCGATGTCCTTGTCAGCGAGCGCCGAGAACACGGCGACGGTCGGCTTCGGGTTCGCGGCGAGCCAGCCGGCGAGCTGCCGCGCGGCCTGCGGATTGTGCGCGACGTCGACGACCGTTTCCGGCCGGCCGCCGAGGCGCTGCAGGCGCCCGGGCGCGCGCGCGGCGGCGACGCCGGCGACGATCGCGGCGT
>CAMPHE010000339.1 GCA_946885815.1 uncultured Arenimonas sp. | reverse complement strand
ACCACGGCCCACTCCGCACGCCTTTCGCTGCGCGAACCGTCGAGCCAGCCTGGCCCGCCGAAAAACCAGATGCAGTACTCGCAGCGCGGTTTCAGGGAACGCTCCGGGTAACACCAACGGAGCTCCAACATGTCCTTCGAAACCCTCGGGCTCGCGCCCGAGCTGACGCGCGCGCTCGCCGACGTCGGCTACACCACCCCGACCCCGATCCAGGCCGAAGCGATCCCGCTCGTGCTGGCGGGCCACGACCTGATGGGCGGCGCCCAGACCGGCACCGGCAAGACGGCCGCGTTTTCGCTGCCGCTGCTGCACAGGCTCGCGCAGATGCCGGCGATGCGCGGCCCGCGCAAGCCGCGCGCGCTCGTGCTCACCCCGACCCGCGAACTCGCGGTGCAGGTCAACGACAGCCTGCGCACGTACGGCAAGCACCTTCGGATCGCCAGCACCACCATCTACGGCGGCGCCGGCATGCAGCCGCAGATCGAAGCGCTGCGCCGCGGCGTCGACATCGTCGTCGCCTGTCCCGGCCGCCTGATCGACCACCTGCAGCAGCGCACGGTCGATCTGTCGCAGGTCGAGATCCTCGTGCTCGACGAAGCCGACCGCATGATGGACATGGGCTTCCTGCCGTCCATCAAGCGCATCCTCGACCGGCTGCCGAAGCAGCGGCAGACGCTGCTGTTCTCGGCGACGTTCGAGGACGCGATCAAGAAGCTCGCGCTCGAGTTCCTGCGCGAGCCGAAGGAAGTGCAGGTCACCGTGCGCAACGCGGTCGCCACCAGCGTCACGCACGTGATGCATCCGGTCGACGCGGGCCGCAAGCGCGACCTGCTGGTCGACATCCTGAGCCAGCGCCACCAGGACCAGATCCTCGTGTTCGGCCGCACCAAGCACGGCTGCAACCGCCTCGCCGAGCAGCTCGAGAAGGCCGGCATCAGCTCGGTCGCGATCCACGGCAACAAGAGCCAGAGCCAGCGGCTCAAGGCGCTGCGCGACTTCAAGTCGGGCGATGCGCGCATCCTCGTCGCGACCGACGTCGCCGCACGCGGGCTCGACATCCCGCTGCTGCCGCTGGTCATCAATTACGACCTGCCGATGGTGGCCGAGGACTACATCCACCGCATCGGCCGCACCGGGCGGGCCGGCGCCAGCGGCGAGGCGATCTCGCTCGTGGAAGCCGACCAGGCCGGCCTGCTGCGGCAGATCCAGCGCCTGCTGAAGGCCGACATCGCGATGGTGGAAGTGGACGGCTATGCGCCGACGCGCGCGATCCGGATGGGCAACGACGCGCCGTCGCACGGCCGGCCGACCGGCCAGCGCCCGCCGCGCCGCGATGCCGCGCCGCGCGGCCCGCGCCGCGACGGCGGCGCACCCGCCGCACGCGAAGGCGAACGTTCCGGTCGTCCGCCGCAGCGCCATGCCCGGCGACCCCATGCGGCGCAGGGCGAGCGCCACGCGCATGCCGGCCCGAAGGCGCACGGCGGCGAGAGCCGCGGTGAGCAGCGCGGCGACGGCACGCGCGGCACGCGCTGAACCTCGCCGCGGCGCAGCGGCACGGGTAGAGTCGGCATTCCTTCACAGGGGAGTGCCGACGATGAACCACACGATCCGCCATGCCGCGGTGGCCGCCCTCGGCGCGCTGCTGCTCGCCGCCTGCCAGTCGATGCCCGCGGACGCCCCGCCGGCCGCCGCCGATGCGTCGCGGCCGTCGAAGCAGTACCCCATCGAGGACTTCGTCGAGAGCACCGGCGTCGGCGGCGCGTCGTTCAGCGCCGACGAGTCGCGGCTGCTGTTCCATTCCAACCGCACCGGCATCTGGAACGTCTACACGATGCCCGTCGGCGGCGGCGAGTGGACGCCGGTCACGACCTCGACGACCGAGAACGTGTACTCGGTCGCGTACTTCCCCGCCGACGACCGCATGCTCGTCACGCGCGACGAAGGCGGCAACGAACTCGACCATCTCTACGTGATCGGCCCCGACGGCGTCGAACGCGACCTGACGCCGGGCGAGAACCTGAAGGCCGGCTTCCTCGGCTTCTCCGACGACGGCCGCGCGTTCCACGTGATGACGAACGAGCGCGACCCGAAGTTCTTCGACGTCTACCGGTACGACGCGGCCGACTATTCGCGCGAGCTGGTGTTCCGGAACGACGCCGGCTGGGAACCGTCGGAAGTGTCCGGTGACGGGCGCTGGATCGCGCTGTCGGAAACGCACACCACCAACGACGGCGACCTGCACGTGGTCGACACCACGACCGGCAAGGCGACGAAGGTGTCGGCGCACACCGGCGACGCGCAGTTCTTCGCCGAGGACTTCAGCCCCGACGGGCGCTGGCTGTACTACACCGCCAACGACCGCGGCGAGTTCGCGGAGCTGCGCCGGGTCGATCTCGGCAGCTGGACGCACTCGCCGGTGCGCAGCGCCGCGTGGGACATCGTCGACGCGTCGCTGTCGCATGGCGGCAAGTACCTCGCGGTCGCCACCAACGTCGACGGCAGCACGCAGGTGAAGCTGTACGACGCCGCCACCGGGGCCGAGCAGGCCCTGCCGACGCTGCCGGCCGGCGAAATCCGCAACCTGCGCATCTCGCGCTCGGAAAAGATGCTCGCGTTCTACCTCAACGGCGACCGCCAGCCGAACGACCTGTACGTGCTGCCGATCGGCGGCGAGCCGAAGGCGCTCACCCGCTCGCTGAACCCGGCGATCGACCCGGCCGACCTCGTCGAATCGCAGGTGGTGCGCTTCGACAGCTTCGACGGCATGGCGATCCCCAACATCCTGTGGAAGCCGCATCAGGCGACCGCCACGAACAAGGTGCCGGCGCTGGTGTGGGTGCACGGCGGCCCGGGTGGCCAGACCACGCGCGCGCATTCGGCCTTCATCCAGTACCTCGTGAACCACGGCTACG
>CAMPHE010000338.1 GCA_946885815.1 uncultured Arenimonas sp. | reverse complement strand
GAGATCTTCGCGCTGATGAAGAAGCACGGCACGTGGTACGTGCCGACGATCAGCGCCGGCCGCTTCGTCGCCGACAAGGCGAAGGAGGACGGCTACTTCCCCGACATCGTCAGGCCGAAGGCGGCCCGCGTCGGCGCGCTGATCCAGCAGACTTTCGCGAACGCGCACCGCGCCGGCGTGCGCATCGCGTTCGGCACCGATTCCGGCGTCGGCCCGCACGGCGACAACGCCGGCGAGTTCGAATACATGGTCGAGGCCGGGATGGCCCCGGCCGAGGCGCTGCGCACCGCGACCGTGCACGCGGCCGACGTGCTCGGCGTCGCCGACATCGGCCGCCTCGAGCCGGGCCTGCGCGCGGACATCGTCGCGATGCCGGGCGATCCGCTCGCCGACATCGGCGTCGTGCGCCGCGTCGATTTCGTGATGAAGGACGGTCGCGTGGTGCTCGCGCCGGCGCCCGGGTTGACGACGGCCGCGACCGGCACCATCTCTGCGGCGAGCCCCGAACGGACCACGCCATGACTCCCGCCACCCCGCCCCATGTCTTCGACGCCACCCTCGCCGGTTTCGAGCAGGACGTCCTGCTCAGGTCGAAGGAAACGCCGGTCCTGGTCGACTTCTGGGCGACGTGGTGCGGCCCGTGCAAGACGCTCGGACCGATCCTGGAGAAGCTCGCCGCGGAATACGCTGGCGGCTTCCTGCTCGCGAAGGTCGACGTCGACCGCGAGCAGCAGCTGGCCGGGTATTTCCAGATCAAGTCGGTACCGACGGTGATGCTGCTGAAGGACGGCCAGATCGTCGACGGATTTCCCGGCGCGCTGCCGGAAGGCCAGCTGCGTGAATTCCTGACCCATCACGGGATCACGCCGAAAGCCCCCGTCGAGGAGGAACCGGCCGACGCCGGGGCCGCCGAACCGGCCGACCCGCACGAGGAAGTCGTCCGCCTGCGCCACGCGACCCAGGACGCCCCCGGCGACGACGGGCTGAAACTGGATCTCGCGCTGGCGCTGCTGCGCACGGGCGCCGCGGCCGAGGCGCGGACGCTGCTCGACGCGCTGCCGGCCGACCTGGCGCAGGACGATCGGGCCCTGCGCGCGCACGCGCGGTTGGGCTTCCTGCAGCTGCTCGCCGACGCGCCACCGGCCGAGGTGCTGGAGGCGGCGATCACGAGCGACCCCGCCGACCTGCGGGCGCGCCACCTGCTCGGCGCCCGCCGCATCGTCGACGGCGACCCGGCCGCCGGCCTCGAGCAGCTGCTGGAGATGCTGCGCCGCGACCGCGGCTACCAGGACGGGTTGCCGCGCAAGGCCCTGATCGAGGCGTTCCGGGTCGTCGACGACGAGGACCTGGTCGGCCGCTACCGGCGCAAGATGGCCTCGCTGCTGTTCTGACGATGAAGCCCGCGACGCGCCTGCGCCTGCTGATGGCGATCTGGCCACCGTTCCTGTTCACCGGCATCCGCGTCACGACGATCGCCGACGATTTCAGCCACGCCCGCGTCGAGCTGCGCCAGCGCTGGTTCAACCGCAACTACGTCGGCACCCACTTCGGCGGCAGCCTGTTCGCGATGACCGACCCGTTCTGGATGATCCTGCTGCTGCAGCGGCTGGGCCGCGACCACGTCGTCTGGGACCGGGCCGCCGGGATCACGTTCGAGAAGCCGGGGCGCGGCACGGTGCACGCGGCGTTCCATCTCGACGACGCGGTGGTCGATTCGATCCGTTCGCAGGCGGCCGGCGGCGACAAGGTGCTGCACTGGTTCGATGTCGACGTGCGCGACAGCGCGGGCGACGTGGTCGCGCATGTGCGCAAGCAGGTCTACGTGCGTCGCAAGCGCGATCGCGTCGAGGCCCCTTCCGGGGCCCCGGGGCGGGACTGAGCGCCCCGTGACGCCCCTGTCCGGCTTGCCAGCGATGCCGGCTGCCGTATGCTGGGCGACTCCGACCCGGCAGTTCCCCGCGATCGCGCCATGCAGCAGGAAGAAGAACTTTCCCCTGACGAGCTGACCGCGCTGCTCTCCAGCTTCATGCCGGAGATCCCGGGCTATCGCGTGCTGCGCCGGATCGGCAAGGGCGGCATGTCGCAGGTGTACCTCGGCGTGCAGGAATCGCTCGACCGCCAGGTCGCGGTGAAGGTGATGTCGCCGGCGGCGCTGACCGACGAGATCAGCAAGCAGCGCTTCGAGCACGAGGCGCGCACGATCGCCAAGCTCGAGCACCCGTGCATCGTCGGCATCCACGAGGTCGGCCGCACGCGGCAGGGCCTGCTGTACTACGTGCTGCCGTACCTCGCGAAGGGGCACCTCGGGCAGCGCGACTTCACCCACGACGAGGGCCGCGTCGTCGAGGTCCTGCGTTCGCTGCTGTCGGCGCTGGAATACGCGCACGCGCGCGGCATCGTCCATCGCGACGTCAAGGCCGAGAACGTGCTGTTCGACAACGCCGACCGGCCGCTGCTCACCGATTTCGGCATCGCGCTGAGCAAGCGCGATTCCACCCGCATCACCACGGCCGGCCTCGCGGTCGGCAGCGGCGGTTACATGGCGCCGGAACAGGCGCGCGGCGAGGTCGTCGACGGCCGCGCCGACCTGTACAGCGTCGGCGTGCTGGCCTACGAACTGCTGATGGGCAAGCTGCCTTACCAGGCCGCCGATCCGCTCGCGCTGGCGCTGATGCACGCACAGGACCCGGTGCCGCGGCTGCCGCCCGAGAAGCGGCACTGGCAGCCGTTCATCGACCGGGCGATGGCGAAATCGCCCGACAACCGCTACCGCAACGCGCAGCAGATGCTCGGCGCGCTGAACCAGCTCGCCACGGCCGGACGGCCGTCCGATCCGGTCGACCTCGGCGCGGCGCACGGCTGGCTGCGCGAGCGCTGGAAGCCGATCGCGGCGACGCTGGCCGGGCTCGCGCAG
>CAMPHE010000337.1 GCA_946885815.1 uncultured Arenimonas sp. | reverse complement strand
CCGCGAAGTCGGCCTCGCCGAGCAGCGCCGCCAGGGCCGCGTCGTGGCGGGACGATTCCTGCCGCAGGTCGAGCGTCGCCAGGTGGAACCCGAACGCCTGCGCGCGACGCCGCAGCCGCCGCACCGCGAACAGGCCGGCGTGCTCGCCGCGGTGCGCGCGCAGGCTGGCTTCGACGAGCCGCAGATCGTCGACGAACGCCGCGGCGTCGGCGTAGCCGGCCGGCGCGTCGTCCGCCGTCGCGGCGAGTTTCGCCGCGAGCAGCGCGCACAGGCGCCGATACGGCATTTCCGCGTGGCGCGCCTTCAGCGCGTCCGTGGCGTCGGGGAGCTCGCGCTGCAGCGCGTCGCTGCGCGCGACCAGCGCCGGCGACACCTCCACGCGACTCGTCGACTGGCTGAGCGCCTCGCCGAGCCGGGCCAGTTCGCCACGGTAATTGCCCAGCACCATCGCGCGCTGGCCGGCGAGCGTCGCGGCGATGGTCGCCGCGCCGACATTCGGATTGCCGTCCATGTCGCCGCCGACCCACGAGCCGAACGTCAGGACGGGGTCGGGTTCATTCACATCCGGCGCAGAAGCGACCCCGGTCGATGACGCCACGCCCGTCGCCGGATGTGAATGAACCCGATCCCGTTCCCGCGGACCCCAGACGTCGCGCAGCGCGTCCTCGAGCGCTTCGTGGAAGACCGGGAGCACGCGGTAGAGCACGTCGGCGAGATAGAACGCGACGTGTTCGAACTCGTCGGCGACGGTGGGCTTCTGCGGCGGGGTCTCGTCGGTCTGCCACGCGGCGGTGAGCGCGCGGCGCATCCGCTCGACGTCGGCGCGGCGCTCCTGCGGCGTCAGCGCGCGGTCGATGTCCTCGACGAGGCAGCGCACCACTTCGCTTTCCTTCTCCAGCAGCGCGCGACGCACGGCTTCGGTGGGATGCGCCGTGAACACCGGCTCGATGTGCAGCCGCGCCAGCAGCGCGGCGACTTCGGCCGCGTCGACGCCCGCGTCCTTCAGCGCGCGCAGTGAATGTTCGAGGCCGCCCGGCTGCGGCGCGCCGCCGAGCCGCTGGTAGTCGCGACGGCGGCGGATGCGGTGCACGCGCTCGGCGAGGTTGATCGCGCCGAAATAGGTCGCGAACGCACGCACGAGCCGCTCCGCGCGGTCGAGCGGCAGGTCGTCGAGCATCGCCGCGAGCCGCGCGACCGGCGCGCCGGCTTCGCGGCGCGCGATCGCGGCGACGCGCAGCGCTTCCACTTCGGCGAGGAATCCGGGACCGACCTGCTCGGCGAGGATCTCGCCGACGAGGGCGCCGAGGCGGCGCACGTCGTCGCGCAGCAGTGCGTCGGAAGGCGGGAGGTCGGCGCCGCGCGCCGTGTCCGAGGCGGGAGTGTCGCGGGGGGTCGGCATTCCGGGAGGGTAGCGCAGCCGATCGGCCGGGTCGCGGCTCAAGCCGCTCCTACAGGGCGCAGCACTTCTTGTATTTGCGGCCGCTGCCGCAGGGACACGGGTCGTTGCGCTCGGGCGTCGCCGCGCGGCGCACCGGTTCGCGCGGCGTCAGCGATTCGATGCGATGGCAGTGCACGTCGTGCAGCATGTCCGGCAGTGCCGCGTGGATCTCGAGCCGTTCGTCGTACGTCAGCGGCACCGGCGCGCCGCCTTCGGTTTCCGGCGGATGGCTGCCGACCGCGAGCGCCTCGACGTGGTCCTCGACTTCGCCGATCCAGTCGTCGGCGGCGATCCATTCGTCCCACGCCGCGTCGCGCAGCGCCATGCCGTCGAGGAAGCCGCCGGCCCACGCCGCGCCGATGTCGACGTCGTCGCCGTGGTCGGCCTCCGGATCCTCCGGCAGCCACCACAGCAGCGCGTGCTCCATCGTGTAGTCGTCCCCCGGCACGCGCACGCGACGCGCGGCGGTCGCATGCGCGAGGCGCAGCAGCGTCGTCGCGGCGCCTTCGTCTTCCGCGTTCTCCCAGCGCGGCGGCTTGCCGCCCCAGACCGCCGGCAGCCACTCCGCCTCGGGAACCGCGTCGCCCGGCGCGAGCACGACCGCGGTCAGATACCCGTCGAGCTGCTCCATGCCGTAGCCGCCGAACGGCACGGCGCGCTGCTCGAGCAGGCGGTCGAGTTCGTCGAGGCGGGGATCGTGGGGGCGGAAGTGGTCGGGCTTCATTCGGTTCAAGGGCGGATACGGGATAGGGGATGTACGTGATAGTGGCGACGCGGGCACTTCACTATCAAGTAAATCCCCTATCCCAAATCCGCTTTTCTTTAATACGCGAACTCCCGGAACACCCGATCGATGTTCCCGCCCCACTCGCCCCGATACAGCGCCAGCTTCCGGTCCGCCGGCGTCTCGTTCGAAACCGCGAATTCCACCAGCGGCTCCAGGAACACGCGCTCGTCGTCGTCGTGGCATTCGCCGCCGAGGCGCGCGCGGCGCTGCAGGCCCGCCTGGGCGATCTTCAGCGCCTCGAGCGCGAGTTCGCGCAGCGTCGCGCCGCGGAACGGCAGCTTCAGCGCGTGCTTCGGCACGCCGTCGCGCAGCGCGTGGCGTTCCTCGCGCGTGAAATCCTTCACCAGGTCCCACGCCGCGTCGAGCGCCGCATCGTCGTAGAGCAGGCCGACCCAGAACGCCGGCAACGCGCACAGCCGGTTCCACGGGCCGCCGTCGGCGCCGCGCATCTCGAGGTATTTCTTCAGCCGCACCTCGGGAAACGCGGTGGTCATGTGGTCGGCCCAGTCGGTCATCGTCGGCTTCACGCCGGGCAGCTCGGCGAGGTCGCCGGCGAGGAACTTCCGGAACGAGCGGCCGCTGAGGTCGATGTACTGGCCGTCGCGATAGCTGAAGTACATCGGCACGTCGAGCAGGTAGTCGACGTAGCGCTCGAAGCCGAAGCCGTCCTCGAACACGAAGTCGAGCATG
>CAMPHE010000336.1 GCA_946885815.1 uncultured Arenimonas sp. | reverse complement strand
GCGGTCAGTCGGCGCGCGGGGCGTCGCAGGCGTCGAGCGCGGCCAGCGCGCGCTCCAGCGCTTCGACCTTCTCGCGCGTACGCAGCAGCACCGCGCGCTGTACCTCGAATTCCTCGCGGGTGACGAGGTCGAGGCGGCCGAGGCCGGCGCGCAGCGTCGCGCGGAAGTTCTGCTCCAGGTCGGCGCGCGCGTCCTTCATGCCGGGCGGCACCAGGTCGCTGAGCCGGCGGGCGAGGTCGTCGATGTTCTTCAGGTCGATCATGGTCGGGCTCCAGGGATTCGCCGCAAGCCTGCGCCGTGAGGGCGCGCCGGGCGATCGGTGCGCGGCGCGACGGCGCGTAGGAGTTCGGCGCCGGCGCGCGTTCGCCTACACTGGCCCCGCCGCCGCGGCACGACGACGCGGCATCTTACCGCGACGATCCCCGGAGACCGCGTCGATGAAAATGGTCATGGCCATCATCAAGCCGTTCAAGCTCGACGATGTGCGCGAAGCGCTCAGCGAGGTCGGCGTCACCGGCGTGACGGTCACGGAAGTGAAGGGCTTCGGGCGCCAGAAGGGCCACACCGAGCTCTATCGCGGCGCCGAATACGTCGTCGACTTCCTGCCGAAGATCAAGCTGGAAGTCGCCGTCACGACCGACCAGGCCGAGCGCGTGGTCGAGGCGATCCAGGCGGCGGCGAACACCGGCAAGATCGGCGACGGCAAGATCTTCGTCTACGACCTCGACAAGGTGCTGCGTATCCGCACCGGCGAACTGGACGGCGACGCGCTCTGACGCCTCACGCCGCCTTCGCGCGGCGTCGCGAAGCCGACGCTCGCTGAACGGACAGTGCCCGCCATTCGCGCGGTGTTGATTCGGCCCGCGCGCAAGATGGCGCTCCGAACGCAGCACGGAGTGCCGACATGGCCCGCAGTTTCCTCGACATCCTGTTCGGCCGGAAGCCGAAACCCGACTTCTCCGACGTCCAGAGCCGCACGACGCAATCCGGACAGTCGGGCTCGGGCGGCTCGATCCGGCCCGACTTCACCCGCACCGCCAACTCGCAGAACGCGAGCCCCGGCGCCGATTTCCGCAATGTCGAATCGTCCGTGCGGTCCACGGAGCCGTCGATCCGCGACGGCGGCGCCGGCAGCACCGGCGCGCGCACCCACACGGTCACCGCCGGCGACACGCTGTCGCACCTGGCCCAGCGCTACTACGGCAACGCGAGCCGCTGGCCGGCGATCTTCGAGGCCAATCGCGACAAGCTGTCCGATCCGGACCGCATCTATCCGGGGCAGGTGCTGCGCATCCCGTCCGATGCCGACGCGTCGCGCCACTGATCCGACGTCCCCCGATTCCAAGGAGTTCCCGATGAAGCTCAAGCCCTCGCCTCTGGCGACCGTCGCCGCCCTCGCCGTCGCGCTGTCGCTCGGCGCATGCAAGCGCGATGAACCGGTGACCACCACCGCCCCGGCGCCCGCGCCGACCACCACGCCCGCGCCGGCCCCGGCGCCCACCCCGGCGGCCGCGACCGTGACGGCCGTGGATCTCGGCAGTGCGGTCGATGCCGATGGGCGCGTCGTCGCCGGCACGACCACCTTCGCCACGACCGACACGATCACGGCCTCGGTGATGACGACCACCGGCACGCCGACCGGTCGTGCGTCCGGCACGCTCGGCGCACGCTGGACGTTCGAGGACGGGCAGGTCGTGAACCAGGAATCGAAGACGTTCGAGTTCACCGGCCCCGGTGTCACGAACTTCCAGATCAGCAAGCCGGACGGCTGGCCGGTCGGCCGCTATCGGGTGGAGATCTCGCTCGACGGCCAGGTCGTGCAGACGCGCGATTTCGAGGTGCGCTGAGCCTCAGTCCCCGAGCGCGCGCTGCATCAGGGGCGGCATCGCCAACGCGCCCCGATGCACGTCCGCGGTGTAGTACTGCGTGTCGAACGCCTTGGCCGCCGCGTCGGTGGCGCGGAAGGCCGTCAGGTCGCGCGGTTCCTTCGCCGCGATCGTGCAGCTCCACCAGCCGGTGGGGTAGCACGGCTGCGGGAACGGCAGCGTGCGGAACGACGCGAAGCCGGCATCGCGCATCGCCTGGCGCATGTCGAGGATCAGGTTCATCAGCGCCAGCGGCGATTCGCTCTGCTGCACCAGCAGGCCCCCCGGGCGCAGCGCCTTCAGGCACGTGTCGTAGAACGCGCGGTTGAACAGGCCTTCGGCCGGGCCCACCGGGTCGGTCGAGTCGACGATGATCACGTCGATGGACGCCGGCGCGGCGTTCTTCATGTACGCGATGCCGTCGTCGAACATCACCGTCGCGCGCGGGTCGTCGTTGCTCTCGCACAGTTCCGGGAAGTACTTCTCGGCCATCCGCGTGACCTGCTCGTCGATGTCGCACTGCACGGCCGTGCGCACGCCGGGGTGGCGCAGCACCTCGCGCAGGGTCCCGCAGTCGCCGCCGCCGATGATCACCACGTCCTTCGGATCGGCGTGGGTGAACAGCGGCGCGTGCGCCATCATCTCGTGATAGAAGAAATTGTCGCGCGTGGTCACCATCATCGCGCCGTCGATGAGCATGACATTGCCCCAGTCGGTGCTCTCGTACATCTCGATCTTCTGGAACGGCGACTGCACCTCCTCGAGCTTGCGCGCGATGCGCAGGCCGAAGGCCGAGCCGGTGTGTTCGAAGTTCTCGTGCAGCCACGTCGGGGCAGGGGTGGTCATCGCGATATCCCGGTTCGTCGGACAGGGGCGCGATTGTAACGGCTGCCCGCGCCGCCGCCGGGTGACGGCGCCGCGAGCCGTGCACCGGTGGCCGCGTCGCGCCGCGACGACGGCCTGCACCGGGCCCGGGCGCTACACTGTGCGCCCCCGAAAACACCGGATGTCGCCGATGACCGCCTGGACGCTGGACCGCGCCCGCCACGCGTACTCGATTCCGTA